>WQUF01000300.1 GCA_009785875.1 Oscillospiraceae bacterium
AAACATGCTGACGCATGTTTATTCATTATGCACAATTAAGCTGTAATTCCAACTTATTTTCTAACCACATAGATATTTAGCTGATCTAAAGTTATATTTTTTAAAGTTCAAAATGGCTATTTATACGCTTCAGCGTATAAATAGCCATTTTGCGCCAGCCCCTTATTTTATATTTATCTTGCAGTTGTATTTTTTTGAGTAGCAGGTTGTTGAGGAGCAGGTGTTTGAGGAGTCGGTGTTTGAGTAGCAGGCGTTTGAGCAGCAGGCGTTTGAGTAGCAGGTGATAATAAGTCAAATATATTTAGACCACCACTTGTAGAGTTAGCTGATGGGGTATTCGTGGTATTAGTCTGAGGCACAGTTGGTACCACTCTTGGCTCATCAACTCTTGTAGGGATTGCTGGGTCTCCTTCTTCATAGACTCTGGATTCTCTTAAATTTGATGGAGTTGTTGGAACAGCTATAAGACCATTTACTTTATTAACAACGATAACCACATGCCTGTTGCAATAAGCAGTAGGTATAGTAGCAGCACTTGTAAATAATTCTGAGTATACAGTGGCTGGTCTAACTCTATCGCATACGCCTTTTATTGGAAGAAGCCCTGAAGTACCGCAGATGTTCGCTCTTACTACACCATCTGGTTCTGGAAGTTGTACGTTGGGTTTCCCTGCATTTGCAACCCTCATGATATCTTGCCAAATTACTGCAGCCATATAACTATGCTCAGTATAGGTTATTTGTGCCCCATCGTTACCCATCCAAACTGCTCCGGAATAATATGGAGTTAGTCCTGCAAATGTGAAGTTTTGATTGTAGGAAGATGTTCCTGTCTTTCCTCTCACATCAACATTACCAATGGAAATCCCTTGAGCTGTTCCACCTGCTGAAAAAGGCTCTTTTAAAAGATCATACATAACATAAGCAGTTTGCGGAGTAATCACGTTTGCTGTTTTAGGATGATTTTCAAGATATACATTTCCATCCTTATCTAAAACCTTTGTGAAGAGTATTTCATCTGTTCTAACTCCTCCATTTCCGAATACGCCGTAAGCTTTAGCCATTTCCATGACATTTGCCCTATATTCTCCAAGACCAATTGATGCAAAAGCTTTAGATTCAGGGTCTAATTTAGCACCTAGTGTAAGACCAAAATTCTGTAAATAATTAAAGGACTTATCCACACCTACCATATCTAAAACTTTTAAAGCAACTATATTTGAAGAAACCCTAAGAGCTTTTCTTATATTTATCCACCCATAAAATACATTGGCATCATAGTTTCTAGGATCATAAGGTCCATCTTGCACAGATGCATATTTTTGTTGAAGAGCAGGTGGGAATTTTGCATCTTCAATGACATTTGCAGCAGTAATTATATTTTCATTTATTGCAGGAGCATAATCTGCTATAGGCTTCATAGTGGATCCAATTGGATATATATAAGTATCTCCTACACCATTTTCAATGGCTCTATTGTATCCAAGGTAATAAACACTTCCATCTGCATTAAACCTTCCACCTATTATGCATTTAACTTCTCCACTATGGTAATCATAAACAACAGCAGCAGCTTGTGGTTGAATTGTTTTTATTCCAGATACAGGATCAGGGTTTTCCCATACACCCATATTCCCATAATAAGCATCGTTATTTATTATATTTTGCGCTTGATCTTGCAGATTTCTATCCATTGTAGTATATATCTTAAGACCACCTTGATAGATTAATTTATCTATCTGGTCATCTGTAAGGTGTTTTTGCCTTTTTAATTCGAGTTTCACTTGGTTGATGACTGGCAATGAAAACCATCCATATTGATAGGAATTAACATTTTGATTTTCAAGAGGCAGAATTGGTATTCCATTAGTTTTAATATCATTCACAGCAGTATTGAACTGATCTTCAGTGACAGCGTTATTGTTTTTCATTGCTTCTAAAACTGTGAGTGCTCTTGTTTTATATAGTTCTGGGTTAGCACTTCCTTCTTCAGTATATGGACCATAACGATTAGGATCTTGAGGAAGACCAGCAAGGAATGCGCATTCAACAAGGGATAATTCATTTAAGCTTTTGTTGAAATATATTCTTGCAGCATCTTTTACTCCAACAATCATACCTCCCATAGGTGCGATGTTTAAGTAAGTTACTAAAATGTCATCTTTGCTCATCTTTTTTTCCAGATCCATAGCAAGATAAGCTTCTTTAATCTTTCTATCTATATCACCTAAACCACTACCAACATTTTCAAGCCCAATTATTTTAAGTTTAATTATTTGTTGGGTTATCGTAGAACCTCCACGAGTTTCTCCGACTCCAGTAATTTTATTCATTACAATAGAAAATGCAGCTCCTAATATTCCTCTTACATCTACACCATTATGATCATAGAATCTCTTATCTTCTATTGATACAACTGCATTTTTAAGCGTATCCGGGACTTCACTAATAGATTTTATTGGATCGCTTTGAACTTGATTAGCTATGGTATCCATTAGATTTCCATTTGAGTCATATAGGGTTGATGGCGAATTTACTTCAATAATTTTATTCATATCCAGTGCAGGCATGTTTTTCACTACAGAGTACACCCAAGCAGACCCTACAAATGTCCCGATTATGGTTGTGGTGAATAATACAAGCATTATTAATTTAAGTATCATCCAGCCAAATTTATGCTTCTTTCTTCTTGTGTGGTTAGAGTGTTCAGTGATGGATTCTTGTTTCACGCTCATGTATTAAAACCTCCGAATAAATTAAAAAACAAGTTTTATTTAAAATTTAAATAATATCCAAAAAAGTATCAAAAACAGAATTAATAATGTATCTAAAAGCAGAAAAAACATTTTATCGATAATGTGCGATATTTTTTGTTTAACAATCTCATAAGAATTTATGAGTCATTATTTTATTATTATATCATATGAATTAAGGTATATAAATATTAATATGCAAATAAGTTTAATGGGGTGTCCTATGAGTAAGAAAATAGCGATAGTATATTTTTTAATATTTTTGACCATATTCACGTTGTATATAATCACAATGTTAGATAAATTTATTTATCCTCAAATTTTAATCAGGGCTGAGCAAATATTAAAAAAGGATGCTATAGAATCTATTAGAAATATAACATTGTCTGAATCAAGTGATTTAAAAAATATCCATAAGTATATATTTGTAGATAGGAAATATGATGGAACTATAACATCAATTCAATCCAATGGAGCAAAATTAAATGCTATTGCTTTTAATATTGCAAAATTAAGCGAGGAAGAGTTTAACAGCATAAGGAAAAGAGGAATTTCTGTGCCTATGGGGTATGCTATTAACAACATTTTATTTTATAATTTAGGACCTAAAATAAAGGTAAAAATAGATGATATAAGCTATATTGAAACGAATTACAGGTCCGAATTTTCTAAGAGTGGGATAAATCAGACGATTTATAAGATATACATAACTTTCAACTCTAATGTAAGATTGATATTAAGCAATGAGTATAAGGATGTAAGCATAAAAACAGAGATCCCTATTTGGGAGACTATAATTGTAGGGGATGCCCCTGAGCAATTTATAGATTTGAATTTAGAAAATTCGGGAGCAAAAATAACTATGGAAAATATGGAAAGTGAATGGTGAAAAAGATTAAAGAATATGATAAAATAAAATAATAACTGATTTGTCTATAAAAAAGCGTTATAATAAAATTAATAGAGGAGGTTTAAAAAGGATATGGATAAGGATTTAAAAGATCTTTTAGATGATATGAGACAAGATCTAAAAAATGAAATGAATTCAATGGAAACAAGATTAAATACTAGAATGGATTCAATGGAAACAAGAATGGATTCAATGGAAACAAGAATGGGTTTATTACAGGGTGAAATGAAGGGTATGAAGGAAGAACTCAGACAAGCAAAAAAAGAAATTAAAGATGATATTAAAAATACAGAAAAAGCGTTGACAATAATAACCAATGCGACTGCTCAAGATGTTAGAGAGATAAAAGAAAAAGAGCCTTTTATTTTTCATAAAAATTGGTAGAAAGTTAACTCCACCCTTCAAAAAGTTACAGTTAAAATATTCCACTTTTTTTAAACAAAAATTTAGACAAATCTCTATCCTCTCATTATATTTTTAATAT
>WQUF01000301.1 GCA_009785875.1 Oscillospiraceae bacterium
TATTCACTAGCATGATAGTAAAAATTATTATCATGATATGTAGAAAACTAAATATTTTATGTAATTTACTTTTTATAATCATAAATAACTTTTTCATTAAATTCCTTTTCCTTTCTATTATCTTTTGTGTTTTTTTATATATTTGCTATTTCATTGTTTTTGATCTTTTCGAGCACTTCTAAGGGATATCCTATCATTTCTGCTCTCTCCTTCTGAGGTAGAGAAGGATATGCATTAGCTAAATAATTATCCAATTCTATTGCTCGTTTGTTAATAGAAGCAGTAGCTGCATTTGAGAAACAAAATAACTCCATCAATGAAAATTTAATAGCATTAATGAGTTGACCTTCTTGCCTCCAAAATAGCAATTTACCGTCTAAGAGGATCTCTACAATATCATCTAGTTCAGCTTTATCAATTAGCTTAAGTAGGCGACCTGTTCTCATTTCCGCATGAGCAATCAATACCTGTTCTCCATTCTCATCTGTTTCAGTATCATGTGGCGTTTTACGTGTTGAGTCGTCAATTTTTGCATCATGCCAAAAAACTTCTAATGTAAGTCCACGCTCATTTATAAGATCTGCTCTTAAACGATACTCTGAAGCTATTGGGATGCCCCCTTTAATATCTTTTTTAAAAGGCTCGCTTACTGTAAAATGGTCAGATATATCGTGTTCAATTATCTTTCCAGATGCATAAGTTACGGTTATTTTCATGTTAAAATTCTCCTATCTTTTGTGAACTTTCTAGGAAAGTACATGTTTATTAATTGGTGCAGTAGCTGGAACAGATACATAGTTTGTATTCTGTGATATTTCAGCACTTGTTTTTCTCGCATCTTCTATTTCACCATTGAGAGAGGTACCATAACTGTTTTTATCAATAGAAGTAATACTTTTATTTACTTCATTTCTACTATTGTTAAGCACTGCCCAACGCTTTTTAGCACGACTATAACGTGCATCTGTTGATTCTTTCAATTCTTTAGAGGTACAGGTCACTTCTTTTACATTAGCTTCCCACTTTCCTTCACCAGAATAACTGCCAATATCACGCTTTAATACTATATTCCAAGGTTCATCTTTTTCATCCTTCTCAGGTAACAAGATAGAATGGATATTAAGTCTCTTAGTTTTACCTGGATCAATTTGATTAGCTGATACAATAAAACTATAAAATGATACATCTTGACCTTTTACGAACGTATCAGCAGGAAGGGTAACTTCTGCAAGAAATTTTCCTTCCCTCGTCTGGAAAGGATGAATACTTGGGATTGGATTACCTAATTTATCTCGTCCAGTCTGAGATGGAATAGTTATAAATACGCTATTGTGATTTTCCATAGCTTCTTTTTCTTTTGTCATTTCTCTCACTCCTTCATTTTTTCTCATTAGCTTTTGAATTTATCTAGAATACTTAGATCAATTTATAATCTACTATCCATATTTCAGTCACCACCTTTCTGGGGATAATTACTAAATTTGTTTATCACTATTACTACGAAATAATTTTTGATTTTGCCAAAAAAATCTCAGTATTTTATAAATATTTTAAAAAAAATAAATTTTCATTTTTTGCTCAATTATTTGGCAAAAATTGAATTTTAATCGTAGTAATTAATGAACGCATAATTAACACCCTTAAAAGAAACCATCACTAAATCAAAAGAGAATGAGTTGAGAAAGTGATGGTTTCTTTTTAATTATATTCTAGAATAAAAAAACTCTAATTTTAAACTCTAACTTCTAACTACCGATAATTCGAGGCTGCTCGAATTATCTCTCGCTAAACGCTCACCTTACCGCTTAAAAATAAGCTCGTAACTGCTTAGGCAGTTACGTAAGGCGAGATGGCTCTAATGTCCGTACACGTCATTAGAATCTCGCTTTTCCTATCATTGATGCGTACCTATTCGGTACACATGTTGATAGGAAAAGAATAGAGACGCTGGTCTCTGTAATAAGATTAAAAAAGCCACCTGATATTTCATATCTTTTTTAGCCTTATTTTATTCTGGGGCTGCCCGATCATATTAAAGAAATCTTGAGCTTTATTCAAAGAAAGATAGGAGGATATTAATGAAAGATAAAAGATTTGAAATTAGACTTTCAGAAAAAGAAATTCATTGTCTTGATACAAATGCAAGGTCTTCAAAAATGACTCGCTCAGAATATATCCGATTTGCTTCATGTATGATTCCAATCGCTACAGCAACATCTCTTGCAGAAACTATTCAAATACTCAGAGATATATATATTGAACTCAAACGACAAGGTAATAATCTTAACCAAGTTTCAAAGTTTATAAACACATATAAATCGGAGCTAGAAATAAAAAAAAATGATATCTTATCGCAGATATAGGATATAATCCAAAAGCAATATGATGTCATTCAAAATGTAGCATGTGCTATTTTAGAACTTCAAAAAAGGAGGTCATAATAATGTCATCAATAAGACAAATCTGTATCTTTTCTCATCCATATCCAGGAACAGAATACTACAAGAAAAATATAAAGAATCTTAAAAACTTGAGGAAATGTTTCAGAGATCCAGATATAGGACATCTTATCACTCCATCTAAAGATTGGTATAGAAAGATGAAAGCTACTCGTGAAAAATATGATCATAACACTCCTCATCATGGTAGAGGAAAAAACACAATTCTATACCATCAATGGATTGCATTTAGCTCTGAAGAAATTGATATATATGGGGGGAAAATGAAACTCGACGATTGTAGTGATTTTGCAATGCAATATATTGATTTCTGCTATCCAGATCACGAAGTGGTTTTTGCATCACATAAAGAGTATTGCAAAGAAGATGATATCTATCGTTATGCAGTTCATATGGCGATTAACCGAACAAACATTGTGACAGGTAAGAGATTTAGTATTGGAGGAAGATGGATTGAAAATGGACTCACTGCCACAGAAAGAGAAACAGTTTGGCGTGTTGGAGAAGTGCGTGATTTGGATGGAGCTCGGGGACTGAAACAGGACAAAATTGGTAATTCCGACAAACGTATATTCTTATTTTCTGGCGAGGAAAAAGTGTTTATATGAGCATCATTAAACAAAGATCAGTTATATCTGATAAGCATTCTATAAGCTTAAAGAAATATATCAACAGAAAAGATGCTTTGCTTCGAGAGACACAAAATATAAAACTCGGTGATAATTGGTATGAAGCCATGGAAACCACACGAAATATCCAAGAAGGTATGTCAAGAAAGCAAAAAGAAGGTACCAAAAGCGCAAAAATCTATCATCAAATCATCGCTTTTTTACCCGACGAAGCAGATATTAATGGTGGGAAGATGACCCCTGAATTATGTATGAAGTATGCTCAGCAATATGCTGAAAGGCATTATAAAAATCACGAGATCGTTTTTGTTCTTCATAAAGAACATTGCATGGCAGATGATACCTATCGATATGCGATACACATGGCTATTAATCGTATTGATCTTGAAACTATGAAAAAACTTACAGTACCATCGATATTCAAAGCAAAAAAGCAACGTGTAGAGTGGATCAAGGAGATGGATGAAGAGTGGAATCTTGCTCAAGTAAAAGAAGGGCAAGCGAATTCAAAGATACATGCTTTGCAACCCTTCAAATCAGAAAAAAATATCACTACCAGAGGACAATCTCAAAATAAAGGAGATTGGGAAAGTTATAAAGCAGTACTGCGTGAAATGGTCGGTAAAGCTAGTGATCGTGCCATTGATTTTGAGCATTTCATAAAACAGCTCGATGAGTGGAGAATTAAAGTTGAGAGGAAAGAGAATCGCATCTATGTTCGAGATAAGGACAACCCACAATATAAATTCAATACAGTAAAACTTGATCCTTCGTATAAACTTAGTGAACTTAATAAAGCTTTTCTTGAGAATGCAAAATTCAGAGCAATTGAAACACTTCTTAAAGGATTTGAAATAAAAGCTCAAGCTGCAGCTGCCACAAAAGAGCAGATTAAAACAGCAAGAAGAGAGTATAAAGCTTTGCTAGATAAAAAATACAAAGAATATGTCCAAATAGCAAGCGATACAAAAGGAACTCAGTTTGAGAAATTCGAGAAGTTTAGAGTACCTCGCCTTCCAGATATCTTGAGAGATGACTCTGAAGGCAAAGATATTTTGCTTTCATACAAGATTAAGGGCGAAAAGATTCGTGATAAATATGCAAGCAATCATCCAATAATCAAGAAAGTCAATATATCACAAAGTAGTGGTGCTAAGTCAAATGACTTAAACGAGCAGAAAGTATCGAGTCGAGGTATAGATAAACCATCAAGATAAGACATGTATAACCCAGAGAAGTATATGAAAACGAGAGGAGATTAAAGAATGGCAGTAAAGCCAATTGAAATTCAAAATATCATCCAGTCAGATACCGAAACTTTTGTACAATCAGTTAATGATTTCAAAGCTTCTCTTGATGAGTGTAAAATCAAACTATCTGATCTATCTGATCGTTTTGATGAGATTGAGAAAAAATTAGAGGGCAGTACCTTTAAGATCGATAATGCATCGTCCTACTTCAAGTGTGTGATTGATGAGATTGATGGATTAGCAAATAATATTTCTCTTAGGTTTGAGAATTTATTTGATAAATGTATTGATGATATGAAAAAAACCATAGAGTTTGCATATGTAAACTCTATAAAATCGTGCTATTTTAAGAAATGGTATCACAGTTTTAAATCAGTATTTGTATGGATACTAAAGATCCTTGGGTTAATTTTGTTGTTGCAATATTTCTTATTCATAAAACCAAAGTAGCATTCCTAAAATTTTGAAATTTCAAAAAACACATAGTATATAAACAAAAAAATATACTATGTGTTTTTCAAAAAATAAAATCACGATGAGTAGAGAAACCTGGAAAATCAATAGAATAAGCCATACTGACTTCAAATTATTTGTGTCGGTGAGTCGATTATTATAGTATACCTTTTTTTTGAAAGTAACCGTTGCAGAGTTGGTATCACTGTGTTTTGAGGCATTTTTAATATGTGAACAAAATGTAAATAAGTGAAAACAAGACAAAAATAAACAATAATAAGTAAAAACAAACAAAAACATAGCAATATTTTATTTTATCATTAAATTTAATAATATTTTTTATATATACTTAATTTAATTAAAAATTGTTTTAATTATTTTTAGCTTAAATATACCGATGTTTAGCCCTCAAACATAGAATTTAAGCCATTGCGGCGATACTTTAGTAAAGAGAATATAGCTATAATTGCCGACACATCGACGCACAATAATTATATATTGTTTCGTTTTAGTAAAATACGCTTACAACTGTGAGTTCTCACAAATTGAATGTCTATAAGATATTCATTTTTAAATATGTCCTTTTTGGCATTTAATCGTTTTACCATTATAGCAGGATTAAGATTAAAACTATCATCTTGCTTTTTTAGCTCGCTTGCGAGTTCAGTTGCCGTTCCACTCCACTCATCTTGTAAAAAGTTGTCTAATTGAACAAAGATAATGTCTTCATCCGAGCCACTTCCAATATCATTTCCAATGAAAATCCAACGGCATTTTTTTGAATCAAAACGAAGATTAAAGCAGAAACTTTCAGTATCACGATTAGAGATTGTAAGCTTTGCTTCGTTCTCAATGCGGTCGATTTTTTCAAGAACGAATACGCCATCCACTGCTCCAATTAAGCCAGTACTTCCAGATATGGTGTTCAGTGGATCTTGGTCATACATTTTTCGTGTATGATGAACGAGAAGTATTGTCAGCGGATGGCTGTTTGTGATCTCTCGAAGCCAGCTCATGTCTCGATAATCACAAGCATAAAGGTTTTTATCTTGCCTAGAGTTTCGGATATGTTCAAGTGTATCAATGGCAATGAGATTTGTACTGGGATTCATTAAGAGAAAGTTATTAATTTGATCTAGTAGCCCATTTTGTAAACCGAAAGAAGTGATCGCTAAATGTAGGTGAGAAATATCCAAACTTTCGGCTTCCATTTGTCTCAACCGATTCTGCAATCGATTATATGTATCTTCTAAGGCAAGATACAAAACATTGCTCTTTTCTGTAGAAAAATTCCAAAGTTTACTGCCTGTAGCAACAGATTGGCATAAGTCCAGTGCTAACCAAGACTTTCCAATTTTAGGACTTCCAGCTAAGATAAATAGACCATGTGGAAGGATTTTTTTGACAGTGAATTTTAATGGCTCAAAGGTTTGTGCCATGAGTGTATTGCCATCTATAGTAGAGAGAATTTTTGGTATTTTATTATTTAGAGTCATTGAATTTCCTCCTTTACTTTTCGTATAAACTATGTTAACATGAATATAAAGTGACATGGCATGTACTGACAATGTATTCATACATCATTTTATGATTATATATGATATATTACTTCGTGTCAACATGACGAATATATTATTTTAAGGAGAATTTATATGGCTGACTTTGGGAGTAGAGTTAAAGAATTGAGAAAATCAAAAGGACTTACGCAGCGGAAGATGGCTGATATTTTAGGTATTACAGAACGTAATTACCAGAGATATGAAGCGACTAATAGCCCAAGCAACGAAAATTTATTGAAGATGGCAAATTTCTTTAAGGTACCGACGGACTACCTTTTAGGGCGTACTGATGATCCAGACTTTATCGTAGTTAATGAACAGATAAAAGAGGTTATGGCTGATAAGGAATTAAGTTTGAAGGCGAAAGGGTTGTACATGCAATTATGTTATTATTCCTATGACAATAAAGTCGAGATAAATAATGTAGAAGAATTTCTTAATATTAACAGAATATCTAAGGATGAGTTTGATGGTGCTATAAGCGAATTAGTAGAACAGAAGTACATCGCAAACCAAAACAAATTGGTTTACTCATTTAGAAATTCTTAGATTTACTAATAGTTTGAGTATCTTGTTTCATACTCTAATATCTAACACAAGGAGGCTCAATATGGAAAAAGTATTTTTAAAAATTGTTGCTGAATTTAACACTTCAGGAGAAATTAAACCGTTAAAGATCATATGGGAAGATGGGCGGAATTTTGAAATTGATAGAGTAATGTATATTAATAATTGTGTGAATATTGAAGATGGGGGAGTTGGGATTAGCTATGTATGTAGAGTTAGAAATAAAATAGTAAAAATTTTTTTAGAAGATAATAAATGGTTTTTAAATAGAACTCAATAGATGCTCTCAAACCACAGATTGAAGGTGATAAATATAGCTAAAAAGAAGAAAAAAAATTCAGTGTTTACATATAAAAAAGCTCAGCGTATTCCCAAAGCAAAACAGTGGCTTATAACTTATAAAGGTTCTACTAATGAAATCATCAGAAATTACAGAGAGAAGTTTCATGTAGATGTTAAAGCTGCAATTAATGACTTACAAAAGATTGGTGTTGAATTTACACAAGAATATCTTGATACAGTGTTGAAAAGTGAGGAAGATAGGATTCGGCAGCTTCATTTGAAAAAAGAGAAGAAACAAGCGCAAGATGCAGATTTCTATGATGAATATTCAAACGATACTTTTGCTTTTATTGCTGGCTATACTTCTGGAGGAGCACCCTATGGAGTTACATGGGATGAACTTGGCATTGATCCATACGCTTCTTATGAAGAGATTGAAGATGCATATTATAGAATGGGTCATATGGAAGACATGGAAGAAGATATTGAATATGAAGAAGATGACTTAGATTTTTATGAAGAAGAGGAAATGGATGATAAATAATTTGTAACCATCCTGTTTAAAATTTTGAATTTTCAGAGAATCCACAGTATATAAATGAAATTATATACTATGGGTTCTTTCAAAGTTGGGTTTAGGAGAGTTAGAATTAATTTTATGGTTTATTTTACCAGATTTGATGCTAATGCAGATGGGCTATAAGCTAACTCGCTAGATACTTCCCTCGCATTACGGGACTCAGAATCAAGAGATACGGAAATCTCTTTTGCCCACTTATCTAAATCTATAGATTGTCTTGCAGCATATCGAGAATTAGCCAATACATCATTTCGTGAATTCCATAGATTCAGATTATGGTTCTTTGTTATACCCCAGAGCCACTCAGAAAGGTTTTTTACTTGAGCTTGCAGTTCTTCATATGACATTAATTCTTGAGCAGGATCACCTTCAATGGGTCTAGTAATAGCTCTAGTATCTATTTCTCCAAATTCTTTTTCGCTTATTAGAGTAATAGGTTCAATTGCATGAACTCTTAGGAAACTATCTTCAGAAAATGCAGCAAACCAATTATCAACCGCTTCACAGATCGATCCAATATAACTATCACCAACTTGCTTATCATAGGGTATATAATGATCTGCGTTGTCAGGTGAAAACGTGGATTTTAAAAGAGTATTTTTGCTAACAATAAGGGTTCTTCCATCTAGGACAGCTAAAACTTTGAACTCTCTACCATCAAGAATGATCATATCATCTATAAAATATTCATCAAGCCAGAGAGCAGGACGTACACCTATCTTAACATTCACATCGCTTCCTGAGAAATCACCAGAGCTATTAATACATTGTGACTGGAACTCATTGTTACCTTTAGATCGCAGCCAATAAGAATCTGGAGTCCTAGATCTGTCTTTTGAAATTCTACTCTCAGAATCAGGCATATATTTCATAACTTCTGAATAGCTGAGAATAAAAGCTTTACCCTTTGTGCTATTGCTCATTAAAATACCTCCATCTCCACATTAATCGAACTTAAACTCTATTCTATTGGTTACTTTATTAAATACCAGATAAGCTTCAAAAGTCTTACCTGTTTTTTTGCTCTTTAAACCCTTGAGTTTATCTTTTGTCTTTCCTAAAGTTAATAGTTCTTTCACCATTTTTAGTGGTATCTTTTTATCACAGATTTCTTTGAATATTTGCAAACCGCATCCCTCAACCAATTTCCATTCCCCAGATGATTCAACCTTTTCAAACTTATTGCTTGAGCACATGTATGTGTTTTTACTTTCAATTACATCGCAGCCACATTTTTTTGAGCATTTACCTATGATTATCTTTGTTGTTTGTGGGTTACCTATTGATTTACCGATATAAGCAGTATCTTTATGAGCATTAAATACTTGTACTACACTTAGCTGAATAGCATTAACATCTTTAATACTTCCATCAGCAATGCCTTCTTGGAGTAACCACCATTTAGCAGTTATATCAGCACCTTTAATCTCATCTGGAAGAAGGTGATAGAATTCTCGTCCTTTATTAGTAGATCTTATATCTTTACCTTTAACCTCAATAAATTCACGTTCTTTAAGTTTATCGATGATTGTAGATCTCGTAGCAGTTGTGCCAATACCTCCATGTTCACCTTTTTTACCATCATCTTTACGCTTAAGAATTTCCTTTATTTCTGAGTTAGTTACATATTTAGCGATTGATGACATGTCAGTTAAAAGCGTTCCTTCAGTATATGATTTAGGTGGGGAAGTCTTTTTTTCAGTTATTTCACTTTTTACAATATTACCATCGTGTTCTCCTTCATTGAGCCATATATCACACTTATGCTTATTTTCGTCATCTTCATCATTCATATTATTAAAAGCTGCTTTGAATCCTTTAGATTTTTCATGGTAAGCTTTGTATATGAAATCTCCGTATTCAGTATTGAACACTGATTCGCTTTTATCATAAATATATGGCTCCATAAACTGCATTGCATATCTTTGAACTATTGCACGATATACAGCACTTTCACCACTAGATAGCTTATTGATATCAAAAGAAGATTTCTGTGGGATGATTCCATGATGTGCCGATACATTGCTATTATTAAATGCTTTAGAAGTCAATGAATAGTCTAACACCCAATTCTCATTGAGATTTTTCATAGCAATTGTCATCACTTCTTTTGCCTCTTGGTGATGTTCTGACTTTAGATATTGACAATCTGTTCGGTTATAAGTTATTGCTTTAAATTTATCTCTAAGTGTTTGTGTAAATTCAAGGGTTTGAGAAGCAGTAAAGCCATAGAGTTTATTCATCTCACTCTGAAGGACAGTTAAATTGTAAGGAAGAGGAGGAAGTTTACGCTTTTCAGTTACTTTTGTTTTTATTTTTACTGATGTCTTTATAGTTTCCAAGTCCTTCTGGATGTTTTCAAGTATTGATCTTTCAAAAATTTTCTTTTCATCTGCGAGAATAGAAGCTAAAGGTCTAAATTCAAAAGGTACCTCTAAAAAACTGCAAGTATCAACGAATGCAGTTAGTTCGTAATATTTTCTTTCAATATGGTTTAAGATTTCCTCATCTCTATTTACAATAAGCCCTAAAGTTGGAGTCTGTACCCTCCCAACAGACACATTTTGATGTAAACGCATAGCTGCTAAACGGCTCTCATTTATCCCAAAACAGAAATCAGCCATTGATCTTGCATATGCAGCTTTCCCCATAAATTCATATTTTCCATTATCCTCAAGATGGTCAAAGGCTTTTGCGATATTTTCAGGGATGTTATCATTGACTAGAACACGTAATACTTTGCCATGGTATCCACAATATTGCAAAATTTCATCGACTATTAACTGTCCTTCATCGTCAGGGTCACCAGCATGAATAACATACTCAGCATCTTTTAAAAGTCCTTTGATCTGATCTACTATTTGAGATTTTCCTTTTGAAGGTACCTTTTTCCAATTAGGAATGAATATAGGAAGCTTGTCTATATTAAATTCTTTATTCCATTCCCACTCTTTATTGATTTTGCTTGGGTCAACTAATTCTAAGATATGACCTGAAGCAGCACAGACAGTGTATC
>WQUF01000302.1 GCA_009785875.1 Oscillospiraceae bacterium
ATCGTATAGCTCAGCCCAGACCAGTGGACTATTCTTAAAAAAATGGGATAGCTCATTGTTTTCACCAGGGTCAGTGAATCCGGAATTTTGAAATGACTTGCGAGGCTTGCATAAGCTATCATTAAGTGATCATCATAAGCTTGAGATGAGGGATACCAAGCACTGATTAGATTTGATGATATTATTCTAAATATTGTAAAAGCTAAAATTATGATACTTTGTAAAGTTTTAAAAAAATATACTTTCACTACTTTGTCTCCCTTCAATATAAAAATGTCCTTAAAAGTTATTTTAACCCTTGGTAAGACTTTAATACACACATTTTTTATTGATTAGTATGAAAAAAATTAATAAGTAAATATTAAAATTAAGAGTATCATAGATATATTTTATTCATATTACGGGATTTAGTGAACTATTTAAGAATAAAGTTATTTTAAAGAGGAGAGAAAATGATGGAAAGATCGATATTCGAATATGAAAATGATTATATTTTACAGACAAAAGAAAAAATAGGAGATATTCCTTTTTTAAAGTTTAAACCTAAGGATCAAAATGGGATCTTACCGAGTATAATATATTATCATGGATGGGCTTCCAGTAAAGAGCATAAAATATTTGAATCACAAATAATTTCAAGCTTTGGGTATCAAGTGATTGTACCAGATGCATTGTATCATGGAGAAAGAAACCTTATCGATTATGATGATCCTTTTAGTTTTAATAAGTATGCATGGGAAATAGTGGGGAACACAATAATCGAGTCAAAATCGTTTATAGATAAAATCATAAAAGAGCATGATGCTGATCCCGATAGGATTTGTGTGATGGGAAGCTCTATGGGTTCATTTAGTGCAGGAGGATTATTCGTTTCGAATCCTAAATTAAAATGCCTTATTGCTTTTAATGGAGGCTTTTCTTGGAATGAATTTCTTGAAAAAAGGCTAAAACTGTATGATGAAGATTATATTAAAGAGTTTAATCCAATCTGCAATTTAGATAAACTAAATAACAGAGCAATTTTAATGCTTCATGGAAAAGAAGATACATCTGTTCCAATAGAATGCCAGCGAAATTTTTATAATGCTGCTATGAGCTTTTATATAGATAATCCAGAAAAGCTAAAACTAATTGAGTTTTCTGGTATTAACCATATAATATCTGCAAGCATGTTGCAAAATGCTATAACTTTTATTAAAATGTTTTTATGATATTTGGAGGACAAGATATGGAAAAGGTAATTGAGTTTTTAATCAAATCAAAAAAAGAAACTTATGCTGGCTCAGGCAGAGAGGAGACTGTTTCTTCAAGACCAGAATCACATGATCTATATTTTATAGATGGAGATTTAAAATATATCGATACTTATTTAGGCAGTGAAAAATTTGCTGGAGAAGAAGCTTTATGGGAAAATGATATTCCGTTTTGGGCAATGAATTACGCTGGAAGAGTTTTAAGTGAAAAATTCTCGGGAGATTTTTTAAAAGAAGCTTTATTAAATGTTCAAGAAGATGCACCCTATCGTGGACCTGAAAGATATGAAAATGGATTATACCTTTATAAATGTGAAGTCAAAGGGGATTTCAATTGGTTTAATGGGCTTGAAGAGATATTTTATGATGATGTTTTGGTTTTTGAATGTGTGTTCCATGGTGGAATTATAAAACAATAAAAAAGGAGAGAGCAAAATGAGAATTACAAGATCGCCTAGTTAAACATTTATAGAGCCACCTAACCTCTGCAATGCTAATTCTAAACAGATGGATAAAATAATAAAACAAGCTTTTGATTTTTTCAAAGAACATCATAAGATTTTGCTTAGGGGTAATTTGTTTAATTGTAACTGGTTTTTTTATGGTTATCAATAAGTTTAGGATAAGAATATAATATTATGAGTCAACTGGACTCTATCATCCTTCTTATAAAAGAGGTTTATTATGAAAAAGGACAAGATAATGTTGAATTTATACGCTGCCATAACTATTATTTTATGGGCATTAGGTTATGTGATGACTCGCATTGCAGTGCGCCATTTTACACCAGAGGCTACATCGTTTCTTAGATACTTTATAGCAGCACTTTCATTATTAGTATATGCTTTTATAAAGAAAATGCATCTGCCAAAATTTAAAGATATTCCATTATTTTTTTTAGGGGGAGCGATTGGCTTTGCTATATATGTTTATACTCTAAATGTGGGATCAAAGACATTGACTGCTTCTGTGGTAAGTTTTATAGTAAGTTCATCTCCTATCATTACAGCTATAATTGCACGAATATTTTTAGATGAAAAAATTGGCTTTAAAGGTTGGATATCTATAATAAGTGCTTTTATCGGTGTCGTCATCATTTCCTTTTATAATGGAGGATTTAATGTTACTTCTGGTGTGATTTGGATATGCATTTCAGCTGTTTTGGTAAGCATTTACAATATTTTTCAGCGAAAACTTTTATTGCGATATAGTCCACTTGAGATTACCACTTATTGCATCATAGCTGGTGCAATATTACTGAGTATCTTCGCACCACAATCCTTTCCTCAAGTAAAAACGGCTACTTCCATTGAGATAATCGCTATTTTGATACTAGGAGTCTTTTCTGCTGGAATTGCATATACTTGTTGGGCATATGCTTTGAGTAAAGCAAAAAGGACTAGCGAAGTGACAAATTATATGTTTATGACCCCTGTTATCACTACTTTTTTAGGCTTTATATTGATTGGAGAAGCTCCGCATTTTTCGGTATATGTTGGAGGGGTGCTAGTTTTATTCGGAGTGGTCTTTTTAAATAAGCGGAATTAAAAGAAAAATCAGATGTTGTTATAGTGCTCATTTTTGCATATAATAAAAATAAATGAAAGGAGCTTTATAAAATGAGTCTTGCACTAAAAAGAGATGATTACACATTTGAAGAGTGGCTAGAAATGGACGATAACGAAAGAATAGATCTGATAGATGGTTCAATATATATGAGAGGTGAACCTTCAACGAGACACCAAAGGGTATCACGAAGATTAACCCTTGCATTAGGCATTTTCCTTGAGGGTAAAACATGCGAACTCTTTTATGATCCGTTCATGGTTAAGCTGAATGAAGAAACCGTGGTACACCCTGATATAGCGGTTATCTGCGATTCAAATAAATTAAATGATCATGGATGTGTCGGAGCTCCAGATTTGATTATAGAAATCCTTTCGCCATCAAATGCAGGGCATGACCTTTTTACTAAGTACAATCAATATTTGCTCGCTGGAGTAAAAGAATACTGGATAGTGGATCCAATAAAAAATTCTATAGCCGTTTATATATTGCAAAACGGCGAATACGATGCGACATTTTATTTAAAAAAAGATATACTTCCGGTTAGCGTACTTCCGGGCTGTGAAATAATACTCAAAAATATATTCAGCTAAAGTAAGCCCTCTATGAAATAGAGGGCTTATTTCTCAATTCCTCCAATGCCTCAAAAGCATCTAACACATCACCTTTTTTGTATTCCTCCTCTGCTTCTTTGAGTTGTTTATTAATGTCAAGCAAAAACATATTTTTCTGATAATGCTCAATACTCATTATAACCATATCACCATAACCATTTTTAGTTATAAAGATTGGTTCATTAGTGGTATGACACATTTCGGATATTTTAATTGTGTCCCGTAAATCTCTTATAGGTAGAATATTTGGCATACAATCACCTTTTTTAATTTTATATTTGTGACATAATTATAATAATAACACAGTATCAATTGATTGTTAACTGTTAAGTATATTTTAAATGATCTAATTGGTGTTAAATATATCAACTTGAGCCAAGAGCAGGCATCCATCAAGATGAAAGCCAGCTTTTTGTAAAACTTTTCTGGATGCTAAATTCGTAACATCACATACAGCCGTCGGTATTAAATTTAATAATCTACATTTAGCAACTAAAACTTTTACAATAAGCACACCGTAACCATTATGCCTATTTTCTTTATCAATAATCATAGCGATATCTGCGTAACCTGGAGTCCTTTTGCTTACTCCAATAAATCCAGCACCTATTAATCTATCATTTTTCTTCAATGAATACATTTCATTAGCAGTAATTATTGGAAATAATGAGTTTATATCACCTCCGGTATAAAACCCGTCTTGCATGATCA
>WQUF01000303.1 GCA_009785875.1 Oscillospiraceae bacterium
GAATGAAAGACTCAATGCTTAATCCCGAAAAAAGTATTAAAATAAAAACAAAATCTTTAAACTTATATTATGGTGATTTTCATGCATTAGGAGATATTACTATGGATATCACTAAATGTACAATTACAGCTATTATAGGTCCTTCAGGTTGTGGCAAATCTTCACTTCTTCGCATCTTTAACCGCATGAACGACCTAATACCAAAGGCAAGAGTGGAAGGTAAGGTCTTACTAGATGACGTATCAATTTACGAAAAGAATATGGATGTTGTTTTACTGAGGAAGAAGGTTGGAATGGTTTTTCAAAAGCCTAACGTATTTCCCACGAGCATTTACAACAATATCGTCATCGGACCAAAGCGTCATGGAATAAAACGCCGAATGGAGCTTGATCAAATTGTAGAGCATAGTTTATATCAAGTTGGATTATGGGATGAATTAAAGGATAACCTGAAAAAACCAGGATTTGATTTTTCCACAGAGCAGCAGCAACGTTTATGCATTGCACGTTGTCTTGCAGTAGAACCTGATGTAATACTTATGGACGAATCCTGCAGTGCGCTGGACCCTGAATCAACTATGAAAATCGAAGAATTGATGCTTGAACTTGCAAAAAAGTATACAATTATCATTGTCACTCATAGCATGGAACAGGCTCGACGAGTATCTGACATGTCTATTTTTATGATGATCGATGAAAACAAGGTAGGAAGATTGGTTGAATATGCCCCAACTATCGATATGTTTACCAATCCTAAAGATAAACGCACTGAAGATTATATTACCGGTCGGTTCGGTTAATGGAGGGGGCATAATTATGAGGTTAATAAAATTTATTGTTGCTGCTTTAGTGCTAATTCTTTCCGTAAGTGTAATGTCTGCGTGCAAAACTGATTCTAATTCTGATGTTACCGTTGCAGGCTCCACGTCGGTGCAGCCATATGCTGAAATATTGGATGAAGAGTTTTCAATCCTATATCCTGAAACAAAGATAGATATTCAAGGTGGTGGCTCAGCTGCTGGTATTGAAGCAGCTATAACAGGTACCGCTGCTATAGGTATGTCTTCCCGTGCATTGACTGACGATGAAAAGAGTACTCTAGCTTATGTCGTGGAAATCGCCAAAGATGGCATAGCTATAATCGTGCACCCTGATAATCCTATTAGAAATCTCACCATGCAGGAAGTATGCGATATCTATTCAGGTAAGATCACCAATTGGAACGAAGTTGGAGGTCACAATGCAAATATTCACATAGTTACCCGGGAGGATGGTTCAGGAACTAGAAGCTCTTTTCAGGATCTTGTAATGGGAAAAAATAATGAAATATCGCCAAAAGCTATCGTCCAGGATTCCAACGGTGCTGTTAGACTTCTGGTTTCCGATGATCCTGATTCTATCGGTTTTATTTCTTTAGGACTGGTCGAACCTCAAGAAGGTCAAAAACCAGTAATTGCTTTAAATTTGGATGGTATCGCAGCTACTAGGGAAAATGTAATAAACGGCAGTTATAGATTATATAGACCATTCCTTTTTGTTTCAAAATCGGAACCAATAGATAGTGCAAAAGAATTTATTGACTTTACACTTTCTAAAGAAGGGCAGCAAATACTGATCAAAGAAGGTCTCATTCCTGAGTAACAAGGAGTCAAAATATGAAGAAATTTAAAGAAAAATTATCTGGACATATATTTTTTGCGCTTGCCCTTTCGTCCATATCTGCACTTGCGCTTATTACCATATTTATAATAGTTAAAGGTCTGCCTATAATTTTCAAGGTAGGTGTCATTAATTTTATTTTCGGAACGAAATGGGCACCTAGTCAGGGTGACTATGGAATATTTCCAATGATCATTGGGTCTGTATCCGTCACACTAGGAGCAGCCATTATAGGTATTCCCATTGGCATCTTTTGCAGTATTTTTCTTGCCGAGCTTGCTCCTGCTACATTTAGAAATATTTTTAGACCAGCCATACAACTTTTAGCTGGAATTCCATCAGTGGTATACGGATTCTGGGGGCTTCTTTTCGTAGTACCTTTTATACGAACACATATAGGTGGACCAGGTTTAAGCATATTGGCAGGTTCTATTATACTTGCTATTATGATCCTGCCTACAGTTATCACCATATCAGAATCATCCCTCTTAGCTTTACCAAGGCAATATAAAGAAGGAGCTTTATCCCTTGGTATGACACATTGGCAAGTTATTTATTCAGTATTAGTACCAGCTGCAAAATCGGGAATTGTTGCATCAGCTATATTAGGAATCGGTCGTGCAATCGGAGAGACAATGGCAGTCATCATGGTTGTAGGAAATGCTGTAGCCATTCCACAATCCATACTTGACCCTGCCAGGACTTTAACTACGAACATCGGTATAGAAATGGGATATGCATCAGGTGAACACCAACAGGCACTTTTCGCAACAGGTATCGTGCTTTTTATCATTATAATGATTTTAAACGCCAGTGCTCAATATATTACTCGGAGGAAATAAAATGAGAGTGAATTCCCGTACCACTGAAAAGATCGCTAAAACTTTAATTTGGTCTGCTGCTCTTTTAGTAATTGTGATCCTTATCGCTATCATCATATATATATTAATAAAAGGACTTCCTGTGATCAACTTTCAGTTTCTCACTGACATACCACGCAATATGGGTCGTTCCGGTGGTATAGCATCCACAATTATCGGTACTTTGCTCGTTACTATTGTAGCTATTGTTATAGCTATACCTTTTGGCATCGGAACTGCTTTTTATTTGGCTGAATATACCAGGGAGAATATCGTCACACGCATTATCCGTTTCAGTGCTGAATCTCTAGCTGGGATCCCATCAATTGTATACGGGCTTTTCGGTTTTATCTTTTTTGTCACAATCCTTCATATGAGTTGGTCTATTTTATCTGGTGGTTTGACATTAGCTTTTATGATCCTCCCAACCATCATTCGAACATCAGAAGAGGCCATTCGTACTGTTCCGAATTCTTATCGTGAGGTAAGTTTTTCTTTAGGCTCCACAAAGTGGCAAACGATCTGGAAAGCAGTGTTCCCTTCAGCACTTAGTGGCATTACAAATGGTGTCATATTGAGCATTGGTCGGTGTTTTGCTGAAACTGCTGCTGTTATTTTAACTGCCGGTTCAACTTTGCGAATGCCTACATCTCTCTTTTCGCCTACACGAACAATGGCAGTTCATTTCTACATACTTGCAAGGGAAGGCATCTCTATGGTAAATGCCTATGGTACAGCTGCCCTATTGATAATTTTGATTTTCATAATAAATGTTGTTTTCAACATGCTGGTGAATCGGTTTATTGCGAAAAATCGTTAATGGATAGTTTCTTAAACAGGAGAGGATTGCCTTAATATGAGTCAGCAAGCTAAAATAATCATAAAAAACTTAAATTTTTATTATAATAAGAAAAGAGTTATTCATGATTTCAATATGGAAATTCCGGCAAATGAAATAGTGTCTCTTTTAGGTCCTGCAAACAGCGGTATAACAACTTTGCTGCGCTCCATAAACCGCATGTATGAACTGAATCCTATAGCACGTATGGAAGGTAAGATATTTATAGATGGAAAAAATATCCACGATCCAGACGTAAATGTAACTGAGCTTCGTCGCAAAGTTGGAATGGTCTTTGATGTACCAACACCTCTTCCCTTGTCCATCTTTGATAATATCGCATACGGACCACGTTTAAGCGGTATGAAAAGCAAAAATGCTATTATGGAGATCGTTGAGGAAACGCTTCATATGGCGGTGCTTTGGGACGATGTCAAGGACAGATTAAAGATGCCTGCTATGAGCTTATCCGGAGGTCAGCAGCAGCGGCTTTGCATTGCGAGAACTTTAGCACTAAAGCCAGATGTGATTCTACTAGATAGACCATGTTCAGGGCTTGACCCAATATCTACTGCTAAAATTGAAGATTCATTGGTACATTTGAAAGAAAAGTTCACTATTGTGCTTGCTCCTCATAACGTACAGCAGGCTGGTCGTATCTCAGACAAGGTTTGTTTTATGCTAATGGGAGACTTGATCGAAGAAGGCTCAAATACAGATATCTTTTTCAACCCAAAAGACAAAAGGACGAATGATTATATTACAGGAAGGTTTGGTTAAAG
>WQUF01000304.1 GCA_009785875.1 Oscillospiraceae bacterium
ATTCACTTGATTTAATATACCTTTCTAAAGCCTTTAAATTATCAGAGCGAATGAACTCAATATCGATGCCCATTGGACACTTTTCATTAAAGCATATAGCACATCCAAGATCTTTTGAGTGACTAATGCTAACTTGTATTTTTTCATTAAAATTTGTATTTACAACCGGTTGATCGAATATTCCATTTAAGATGCAGATTTTGCTTAAATCATCTTCTTTCACATAGGCCGATATGGCTATTTTAGCTGAATATCTCCCTATCAAATAGCTCTTAATTCGCCTTTCAAATTTTAAATTATTAAAATGCTCTAATTCATATATATGAAGAAATTCTTTTAATTGTTCAATATCTTCACTAAATCCACTAAAATCGCTGAAGGAAAAATAAGCTAAATAATTAAAACTTGAATTTGAAAGTTCTACTCTCCCAATTTCCGTAACAGGTAATTTATTATTCAAAATATCACGAACCTTTTCTGATTATCTTTAATATTATATCAATATAGGAATAATTTAGTAACTAAAAGTTATAGATTATTATATGATAAATATTTTTAGGAGGGAATATGTTTATAATTATCGATGGAAGACCAGCTTTTTGGTATCGAGGTACTGGCATAGGCAATTATACTTATGAATTAATTGAAAACTTATCTTCAATAGACTCAAATAACAAGTACTTTATTTTAATACCGGAAAATCAAAAGTGGAGAAATTCAAATGAAAAATTCATCTTTTATCCACTATCCATTAACGAAGAAGCTAATTTTTGGGAAAAATGTTTACTAGGACAAATTAATATCGAGTATCCAGTAGATGTTTACCATATACCACAAAATGGCATTGGAATTCCTTTAAATGGAATCAGCAATCAGATAATAACCCTCCACGATATAATACCATTTAAAATTCCTGAAACTTGCAATCCAAAGTATTTAAATATTTTTACAAAGACGCTTCCCGAGGTTATAAAAAAATCAAAATGCGTCATCACCGTCTCAGAATTCTCAAAAAAAGATATAGTTGAATATTTTAATATACCGGAGGATACTGTACATGTGACTAAGCTTGCAGCAGAAAAAATTTATTTCCCATTAAATAAAAAACTCGCCAAAAAATTTATGAAAAATAACTATGGAATCGAAGATGAATATATCCTTTATGTAGGTGGCTTAGGAAAGAGAAAAAACATCATTGCTCTAATAAATGCCTTTGAAAAGCTTTTAAAAACCAGTAAGAAAAAACTAAAACTAGTCATTATAGGGAAAAAATCATTTTATTATCCTACGCTAATGGAAAGAGTTTCAGAGTTAAAAATCGAGAACGATGTATTATTTCCTGGTTTTATCCCTCTAGAATATATGCCTTATTTTTATTCAAGTGCTATATGCTTCTGTTACCCATCTCTATATGAGGGGTTTGGGCTTCCACCAGTAGAAGCGATGGCTTGTGGCACAGCAGTCATCTCATCTTATGCGACATCACTTCCCGAAGTCTTAGAGAATGCTGCACTTTACTTCGATCCATACGACGAAGATGATATCTTAAGATGCTTAAATAAAATAATAAACGATGATCTATTGAGAGAAGAATTGATTAAAATAGGCTTAACCCTTACAAAAAAACTAACATGGGAAAACACAGCAAGAAGTACTCTTAAAGTGTATGAATCGTTTATATAAACCTTTATTTTATGAAAACAATATGATAATATATATAAAATACATTGGTAAAGAAGGTGATTAAATGGCAAAAGATCTATCATTTGATATAGTATCACAAGTTGATATGCAGGAATTAGATAATGCTTTAAATCAAACAAAGAAAGAGATCTCTCAAAGATATGATTTTAAGGGAAGCATTGTAGATATCGTTCAAAATAAAGATTCCATTAAAATAGTAGCAGAAGATGAATATAGAATAAATGCTGCCCTTGAGATATTAAAAGCTAAGATGGTTAAAAGAAATATACCTCCAAAAAATCTTCAATGCGATAAAATAGAGAGCGCATTTTCAGGAAATAAAAAATTGGAGATTAAAGTGCAAAACGGCATATCTAAGGAGAAAGCCAAAGATGTGGTAGCTGCAATTAAGGCTCTTAAACTTAAAGTCACAAGTGAAATTCAAGATGAAAAAATTAGAGTCTCAGGTGCTAAGAAAGATGAGTTACAGACTGTGATTCATGCTTTAAAGGAGAAGGATTTTGGGATTGAGCTTCAGTTTATAAATTATAGATAAAATATAGATTGCTCTTTGGTGGTGCAATTAAAATAATAACCAAGTCGATAAATATGGATTGCTCTTTGGCAGTGCAATTAAAATAATAGCCAAAACGAAAATATATAATAGCTTCTACAATTTAGTAGAAGCTATTGCATTTTCTATTTGAAATCAAGGGGTAATCATGAAAATTAAAAAAGGTTTTATATACTATATGCTAGAAGAATTGACTAAAAAATGAAATATATACTGAATAAAACAATGCATATTAAGTGATTTCCCTAATGATGATTATGCATTGCTTTTTTGTATACTTAGAACCGTTTAATGCCAATATGTGCATCATCGGTATAATCGCTAAAAAAAAATTTTTATTTAACTAGGGATAATATTGTAACAAAAATTAAAAAATTAAATATCATAAATCTAGGGGGGTGAAATCATGTCTTGTAACCCAAATAATAATAATGTGCATAAAAAGCAATTTAAATCAAGAGATGAGTTTAAAAATTGGATCATAAATAAAATAGATAAGATAAAAAAATCTATCGAGGATAAGAGTCATTCAGAATTCTTAAACGATGATTTTATAGAGATTTATGAATATTTAATCAGACTCGTAAATATGTGTGCAAACAAAAATCTTAGGGAAAGCCTCAAAAGAGAACTGGCAAATATAAAAAAATGCTGCGATGCAGATTGCAAATGTATCCATCGTTCTAAAAGATTCCTTAAGATTTATGATGATTTAATCATAGTAATAAACAAAAGTATAATAAGTAGAACTTCAGTAAAAAAACAAGTTGAAGTTAAAGTAAATCCTGATAAAGCCAATGAAAAAAAGAATTTTGAGAAAAAAGATGTATCTAAAAAAGATGACACGCTTTCTGAAAAAAAGGTGCAGATAAAAAAGGTGTCTACTGAAAAAGAATTGAAAAAGAAAAAAGATCCTGATGAGGAAAAATATGAAAACAAAGTCTATGATAATGGTTACTTTAAACTAGAATTAGATAATGGTAAAGACATGAAAGTTGAAGCAGATTATGGATTTGATCGCTCAACTTTAAATGATAAAAAATACAATCCCTATTTAATTGAAAACGACAAAGATGAAGAAAATCTAGGGCTTGACGAGGAAGCTGATTTAATAAATGCTTTTGCATATATCTATAACTTAGGAAAGCTAAGCTTAAAACCTGGTGAAAGTGCCTCTTTTGATCAAGTTCCTATAATAAATTCAGTACCTGATGCTGTTGTTTTTAAAGAACCCTCTTCTATCATCATAAATGAGGGCGGTTTATACAATATTCTATATTTTGCTCAAACTGAGGAAAAAAATATAACTTTAGCATTATTTATAAATGACACCGAAATAGAAGAAACAAGTGCCAGTACAACGTCTTATAGCGATACAATCAGTTCTCAAGGTTTAATCTTAGTGCCAGATGATGAAACACCTATATGTATTACTCTTAGAAATGCTGATGACGAAAATTATGCAGTGTTCAATAGGTCAGTGAAATCAGGAGAAGTGAATTTATCAATTTTAATAAGGAAGATTTCATAAATATTATCCTCATATAAAACTTTTAGCTTTATATGAGGATTTTCTTAATATTATAATTCCCGAAAAAAATCTATATTATTTTAGATCATCAAACTAGTATTTTTATTTACAAAATTTAAGTGTTATGCTATTTATTATTTTTTTTAGGAGATAATAGTAGAAATATTTATTTTTATCATTAAAATAGTAATTAATCTCACTAGCATTTAGGAGGACATATTTGATGGTTGGAATCAGTTTAAAAGGAAAGGTAATCACAATAACGGGTGCTGCAAAGGGTATCGGTAAAGCTGCTGCCATAAAACTTGCAGAAGCTGGTGCTGATATAGCAGTGTCAGACATTGATTTTGAAAATGTAAAAGCTGTTGCTGAGGAAATAAAATCTTTTGGTGTAAGAAGCCTTGCAATGAAATGCAATGTTTCTGATCCTAAAGAAGTAAACAAAATGGTTGACGACACTGTAAGAGGACTTGGAAAACTTGATATAATGGTTAACAATGCAGGTGTTAATTATACAAAATTTTTCATGTTAACAACACTTGAAGAATTTAGAAGGATGATAGATATTAATTTAATCGGTGTATTCAATTGTTGTCAAGCAGGATTAAAGTATATGTATCCTAAAAAGGAAGGTAATATAATAAACCTTTCTTCTTTAACTGGAAGACAAGGCATGCCTTTATTATCTGGTTATTCTGCAACTAAATTTGGGATTGTAGGTTTAACTCAATCAATTTCAAGAGAAATGGCAAATTTTAATATAAGAGCTAATTGTGTATGCCCTGGAGTTGTTAGAACTGAGATGTGGGAAAATACTCTCATTAATATGGAAAAAGAAGTTAAATTCAATCGGGATACATTTTGGAAAAATCAAATAGCTCAAATACCTTTAAAGAGACCTCAAACCTGTGATGATATAGCAAATGCAATTTTATTTTTAGCTAGCGATCTATCAAAAGAAATAACCGGTCAATCTTTAGGAATCAATGGTGGTCAGATTACTATCTAGTATTTTAGACCACTTTTCCTTTTTATTAAATATGGTTCATTATAAAATTAACAATATCAATGTTTTCTAATTCACTATAAACATCTATTAATTCTCTAACAATATTTTCCTCAAATGCATTAAGCACACATTCATCACTATCAGCATAATATGATTTATCAAGGTTTTTATATCTTGTGTTTTTATTCAAAGTAAGTACATGCTCACAATTATCAAGCACAATTTTATGCACAACTATATGCAAAAATTCATGCATAACATATTTCAAATCGAATTTGCCTAAAATTACATATAAAGTATCATAATCTTTATAATAATCAGCTGAATATGCACATTTTAAAGGAGCTAGAATAATATCGATATTATTAATTTTAATGCTATATTTTTTTGTTAATACAGATACAATGTGAGATAACTCCTTCAAACTTGAATTAAATATTTCATTTTGACCCTCAATCCAATTATGCGACCAATTATCAAAATCCAGAAAATATTCATTTTCCACGATTTTTAGAATTGATTCGGGAAACATATTAATCCAATACCAAAACTCTTTATCTTCCTTTATTTCACTAAAGATATTTAAGTTTTTAATATACTCATAATAATCATGAAATCTAGTAAATAAAACTTCTCCTCTATGTATAAAAAAAGTAGCAGTCTCTAATAGAGCAGCTCTTGGCCAATAAGGATAAGCCTCACAACTATTTTGATATGTTTTTCTAAAAAAATTATCTACACCAGTATTCAGTTTTATTTTTCTTATTTGTTCTGCTTTATCGATTATTTCTTGTGATTTCAAATCCTTATAAAAGTTATAATCTGTTGTGATTAAACCAAAATAAATAGCATTTATCATGGAATTATCAGATATTTTAATGTTCATTTTGTTTCCTTCCAATATACATTAGATGCTCTGAATAGCTAAGCAAATCTTCACGTTCACATACTTTTTCACAAAGGTCCATCCATGTATCCACTACTTCTTTAGGTTGACTCATTATATTTTGCTCACATGGAGAAGTTATACCTTCTTGACCAAAAAGATGAAGCTTTTCCAAAGGAAACTGAGCCATAAATGGCAATACTTCATTTTGACTTATGAAAAAAGCTTGTGTAAAGGCATCCCCAGCAAAACTTTTATTTTCAATAAATGCATTTATATACTCTATCTCGCTTTGAACAGAACTCATGACTAATAAAGGTGCTGTCTTCATAGCAAAGATCATATTTGCAAACATATTTATAAAAGAAACAAAAATCTTTCCATTTCGTTTTAATAGCTTTAAGCTTTTTAAAACAGCTTTAATCCTATCTTGTTCGTTTAAAAGATGATATAGAGGACCCATTAGCAAAACATGGTCAAATTCTTCATCCAAAATCGAATCAATATCACATAAAGTAGTAATTGACTTTTTGGAGTTTTAGAGTAAAATATAAGTGTATCGAAAGATACGGCACAGTTAATTCGGGTGCTTCGCCGCCGTTAAGTGCGAATCATATATTCGGGTGCTTCGCCACCGTATGTGCGAATCATATATTCGGGTGCTTCGCCGCCGTAAGTGCGAATCATAATTCAAGGGGCGTTTATCCGCCCCATTAGTATTTGTAGGGGTGCTTCATGAACAATCAATTGGATTTTTACCAAGTAGATGCCAATTATATTGCTTATTTGCTGAGATTTGATAATCGTGTGCCAAAGGTCGATTATTCGACGGTAAACGCTCATGATAAGTTCCTATGTGGTATAGTGTTAAATGTTCATGGGCATAATTATTTCGCACCTATATCTTCATTCCGAAAACAGCAGCGTACAAACATAATCATAAAAGATGATAACGGGAAAAGCATCTCGAGTATAAGGTTTTCATTTATGATTCCTGTGCCACACGGTGTCATATCAATCAAACGGATTGCTGATGAATCATCAGAAAAATACAGGATTCTGTTAAATATGGAACTTCAGTTTTGCCGCCGAAACGCCAATGCAATTTACAGCAGGGCGCAGTTTGTTTATAACTCTGTTACCATAAAGAAAGACCCATTTATGGTGCAAAACTGCTGTGATTTCAACGCTCTTGAATCTGTTTGTGCCGAATACGAAAAACTAACCGAGTAGACAAAACATAAAAAAAGGCAGGGCATCATTATTACAACACCCACTACACTTATATTAAGTTTTATTTATTCTAATTTTGCTACCTGGCCAATTGTTCCCTTTTCATATTCTTCATACATTCGATTTTAAATCTTATCACCTCTTTATGCTTATATGAATATTATATACTAAAACAGGAAAAGTGTACCACCCATAAAAAATAACGAAGCCCAAACCCTCATTATACCAATGGGTTTAGGCTTACTTTTATATTTTTATGCATTAATTAAATAATCAACTTAAAATTTTACCAATGATATCCGAATAATCCACTAAAAAAATTACTAAATGATTCATATGCACCAAAGGCTAAATCATGTAAAAATGAAAACATGGTCTGTACCTCCAAATATTTTTAAATAGATTTATCAATAGCAGATGTTTTCTAATAAGAAAAGATAGATCCTAAAACATCTGAAACCCATGTACCAAATCCACTGAATACATTGCTATAACTACTGAAAAATCCCATTATAGAATTATATATTGCTGAAAACATATTTTATACCTCCAAAACAATTGTTTAATATTTTCATTACCATATAATAGAGCTTAAAAAGTTTTGAAAACTGTTGCCAATTCCATTCATCATATTCCCAACTCCGCTAAAAAATCCAACGAATAAATTTGAAAATGCTGAAAACATATATATTATACCTCCAAAAAATTTTTGCGAAATAAATTATTCAATAAATTGATGTATTCTGTTATTTTTTAAAATTTATTGACATATATATCATAGCATAATTAAATATTATTTCAATATATTTTTAATTAAATTAAAAAATTATTCATAAAGTGTCCTTCATATAGTTTATTTGTATTATTAAGTAATATTTAGGGAACAATGTAAGAAACCATAATAGTATACTTTCCCTAAACCCCATTCTCATTGGAGGCTATTTTATGAGAAATAGAAAGAATTCGAAGAAAAAAGTAAAGAGAAAGAAAATTAAAGTTAAATGGGCAATAATTTTAATAATAATACTAGCCGCATTTTTCTATATATATAATCTTTCAAAACCAAAAGCACCTTCTTATGAAAGCGTAGATGCAAAGACTGGCGACATCACAAAATATTATTCATTTTCAGGTAATGTGGAATCAAAGAATTACCAAACTATTAAGGCTGAAAAAATAATGCAGATCTCGCAAATACTGGTTGAAAACGGAGATGAAGTTAAAAAGGATGATGTTTTAATAAAGACATCTTCAAACGATGAAATTAAAGCTCCCATTGATGGAAAGATTACAGGTCTTGATCTAAGTATAAATGACCAAATTTTAACCGGTTCAAGGCTTTTAGATATATATGATTACAAAAATCTGCGAGTAAATGTTAAAGTAAATGAATATGACCTTTCCAGCTTAGATATTGGAAAAGAGGTTAAAATAAACATAAATTCTTTAAACAAAGAATTGGATGGAACTATAAGCAGCATCTCTGATATTGGTACCACAATAAATGATGTATCATATTTCACAGCTGTAATCGACTTGGAAAATGATAATACAATAAAAATTGGAATGTCTTGTGAGATTAAATTGATAAACGCCCAGGCTAAAAGCGTAATAATCCTTCCAATGGCATCGATTTATTTTAATGATGATAATACTCCATATGTCCTTTTAAAAGATGAAAAAAATAAGCCAATAAAAACTAAAATTACTACTGGAATTAATGATGGAATAAATATAGAAATAAAAAGCGGTATTTCAAACGGGCAAACCATACTTTATTCAAAAAATAACAGTGCAAATCAAGGGATTTAAGGATATCACAATGAAAGAAATTTTGAATATGATAAATATATGTAAAAGCTATTATATTGAAGATGAAGAATTTGAAGTTTTGCACAATATAAATCTTAAAATTCATTCTGGTGAATTTATTTCCATCTTAGGTCCATCTGGTTCTGGAAAATCTACCATGATGAACATAATCGGATGTTTAGATACGCCTACAAGTGGAAAATATATTCTATCAGGTGATGATATCTTCGATCTTGATGAAGATGATCTTGCAGATGTGAGAAATAAAGAAATTGGATTTGTATTTCAAAATTTTCAGCTTCTTCCAAGATTAAGTGCTATTAAAAATGTAGAACTTCCCCTTATTTATTCTGGAGTAAGCGGAAAAGAGAGAAAAGAAAGAGCTTTAAGGATGCTGGAAAATGTAGGTTTAGGAAATAAAATTAAAAACTTTCCAAACCAGCTTTCTGGTGGACAGCAGCAACGTGTCGCTGTAGCAAGGGCATTAGTTACAAATCCTACTATTTTATTGGCTGATGAACCTACTGGAGCCCTCGATCAAAAAACAGGTACACAAGTTATTGATCTTTTTAAAAAATTAAACGAAGATGGGAGGACGATTGTGATGATTACCCACGATATTAATATAGCAAAATGTGCAAAAAGAATCGTAAAAATATTGGATGGCTATTTATTAGAAGAGGGACAGTGATATGCTGCTTGAAAGTTTTAAAATGTCCTGGGAGAACATCATAAACAACAAGCTCCGTTCATTTCTCACCATGCTTGGTATTGTCATTGGAGTAGCCTCAATAATTGCACTTGTAACTATAATACAGGGGACATCTAGTAGCATCAGCGATCAATTCAGCTCTTTAGGTGCTAATAAAATCATGGTAGCAGCCCCTGGGACAGAGCTTAAACATGGTCTTACAAAAGAAGACATGGATAATATAAAATCCCTTTCTAATGTAAGTGGAATCTCACCGAACATATCAAAGAAAACTACTATATTCTATAATAGGATCTCTAAAGATAATGTTACATTAGAAGGGAAAAATGAAGTTTTTTTTAAAACAAATATAAGTGCTTTAAAGTATGGCAGGAATATAAATATTTTCGACATAAATGATAAAAACAACGTTGTTCTCATCGGCAATAACATAGCTAAGGATTTATTTTGCGGTATCGATCCATTAGGGGAAAAAATAACGATAAGCGGTATTGCATACACTATTATTGGGATATTATCATCTTCTTCAAGTAATTTTAGTGCAGGTTCCAGTAATGATTCAGTTATGATACCTTATACCAATGCCATGAAACTCTTAGGTGTTAAAAACATAACAGCTTTAGATGTTTTTTTAAAGAATACTGATCTTGCAGATGATAGCGTGACTAAAATAAGAGGAGTGCTGGACGCATCATTTAATTATAGTAGTAATGCTTATAGCGTTCTAAATATGGGAGATGTTATCGAATCATTTAAAACAATGATGTCAATAATGTCAACTCTTTTAGCAGGGGTCGCTGCAATATCTTTGGTAGTTGGAGGTATAGGGATCATGAACATGATGCTGGTATCTATCACTGAACGCACAAAGGAGATCGGATTGAGAAAAGCTCTAGGTGCAAAACCTTCTACCATTCAGATTCAATTCATATTAGAATCGGTCTTTCTTTCTTTGATTGGTGGAGTAATTGGAATGATACTTGGAAGCTTAATCGCTTTTTTGGCAGCAAAAATAATTGAGATTAGATTTGAACTTGGTATATCTACTTTGTTGCTTTCTACTTTGTTCTCTTCTTTAGTTGGTGTGATATTTGGATATATGCCAGCAAGGAGAGCAAGTTTGTTAAATCCTATCGATGCTTTGAGAAGTTTATAAATTTGATTATAATAGTTCTATTTTTGTATAAACAGCATAAAATATAAATAGGATTACTATTAAAAGAGGATATATTATGGAGGATAATGAAATAAGACTGGAATTGACCGAAGAAGAAAAGGAAGCTATTTTAGATATCGCAAGAAACCTTGGGATTGGATCAAACAATGGAGAAAACTT
>WQUF01000305.1 GCA_009785875.1 Oscillospiraceae bacterium
GATAAAGATGCAAACTTTTTCATAAGCAAAAATAAGACTATTTAAACTATAACTTTACATAAATAGTCTTATTTTGTAAATAAATTCCACATAGTTAATATAAAAGCATAAATTCTACCTCAATAAAAAAACATCTTTACATTCCTCATAGTTGAAATAAAAACTATACCCTTTATATATTTTTCATCATACTTTCCAAAGTCTTTTTTACCTTATCTCTCAATTCACTAGGTTCTAAAATTGTGACGCAATCTTTCATTGTCAATATCCATTTTATAATCTCAATATCGCCAAGAATTTCGGCTTCATATATTAAGCAATCATTTTCCCAATACTTTTTTTCACCTTTTATCCAAGTTTTCTCATCAATTGTAGCTGCAATTGGTCTTTTAATCTTAAGTTTAATATTATAAGTATCACCGCTATCGATAAATCCTAAAGATTTATCCATATTGTGCTTATTGTATTGAGCTTTATCAAATTTTGGACCTGGTATTACTGCATTTTCTATTCTTATTAGCTTAAAATCCCTATATTCCTTTTTACTAGTACAGAAAGCTTTAATATAAATGCTTCCATCATAACTAATTATATTTATAGGATAAATCCATCGTCTTGATTCCTCTCCTTTTGCTGAAAAATAATCAATAGATACAACAAAACCTTCATCTATAGCTTTCTGCATATTCTTATAAATTTCCATGACCTTTTGATTTCTTATTTCTTCATCTGCTCCCTTTATTAATAACAGAGACTCATTAAAGTCATTTTCATCAATGTTTTTAACATGTTTAAATTCATCAATAATTTTTTTAATTTTATCAGCATACAAATGCAATCCATTTTTCTTCAAAAGATCCTTACATAGTATAAGAATTTTTAAATCATCATTATCTAATTTTACTTCAAATTCAAAGAAATTATCGTCTAAAAGTCTGTATATCTTCTTATTCTTAACTATTTTTATTCCCATTTTATTTAAAGTTTTTAAATACCTTTTACATTCCTTCTCGCTTTTAGATAATATTTCGCTGATATCTTTAATATCAATATATTTTTCCTTTTTTAGTTTTGATAGAATGATCAGAGCATTTTCCACTGATTTTATTGTATCGTTCGTATCCATTGTACTACCCCAATATATTATATTCTTCACAAACATATTTGCTAATAATTTTAGTTTATAACAGCTTTATCAATAATTCAATATTCAAATAACACATAAATTTATTTTTAATTTTAGTAACATATATTTTACTCGTTCATAGTATATATTAATAAGAATGTTTTCAGGAGAAAATTTATGAAACGAGTAAAATTGCAGAGAGAGCAATTAGGAATTGACTTAAAGCCTTATGTTCCAGACCCTAGATTGAGAAGTGAAGAGATAGTGGTTCCCATGACTAAAGAGCAGAGACAATATTATATCGACAGAGAAAAACATCTCATTGAGCTTCGTACTAAAACTATTAACGAAAAGCCTTGCTATCATGGTACTCTTCAGATGATTGATGTTGAAACGATTCAGGATAACTATGGTTCTTGGAATCATTTCGATCTGCCTGATCAGATGGAGCAATACGACCTTATGCGCAGCATCGAAAATGTCGGCTTAATAAATCCAATCTATTGCACCGTCGATAATGTAGGAAATTATAGCGTTATAATTGGGAGAGTTAGAGTAATCGCTTATTGTAACTTGTATGAGCAAAAAGGGGAGCAGTATAGATTTATCCCAAGCTATGTGATTCCACTTGATGAAATCGATGAGCTTCAAATGCGCTCCATGATGATAGAATCCAATATTTGTTTTCGCAAGATCTCTAAGTTCAACATGGTTAGGGCTTTAATCGAGAACTACGAAGCTATGAAGCAGATGAAGCAGTATAGAAACGAGAAAAATGTAGGTATGGAGATTTCCAAGCTGTTTCAAATCAGCGAAGCTACGACATTTAACTTTCTTAAGATAAGAGACCTTTGCAACAAAGGGCTTGCTCTTTTGTATGATGAGAAGATCACATTGCAAGTAGCAACTTATCTCACAAAGGTATCTAAAGAGACTCAAGAAAAGATCATAGATGCTTACGGTGTAGAAGGACTTCGAGCAATTCATAAGCTAAATCTATTGACTAAAAAGAAAGATATAAGCATGGAAGATTTAGCAAAACTGATGGCAAAGATTGAGAAATTGGAACCTTATATGACCACAATATCCATTAAAATATGCCAAGTACTTTTAGATGCATTTATGAAATTTTTGCTCGAGTTTAAGGAAAAACAAGCTAGACCTCAGGCAGAAGTTAGAGGAGGTAACTTCAACGATCTGTTTAAGGTTAAATTCAACATGGCACATATGGGTTATTACTTGGATGCAGGTAGAATTGATAAGATCACTTTAAATAAACTCTTAGCAGTAAATACAAAGAAAATGGCTACACTTAAGTAGAGGATTTAAATAAAAATCGCTCGACAAGATCGTAATAAATTTAATAAAAAATAGAAATTAATTAAAAATCTGTAAAAGCATAAAACTATCAATGTTTTAAAAAATTGAAAAATAGTGGTGGATTGTTTGCTGTATGATTGAATAGATGCTTTATAAATAATATCTTAACATTGATAAAAATATATGGGTATACTGGCGAATTTAGTAAGATGAATATAGGTATATTTTTGTAACCAAGTTAACTCTAAAATATAGAATTTAGAGTTAAGATTATGCAAATCTTAACTCATTACTAAATGCTTTTTGCATAAGGGATTTATAATATTCTTCAAGTTCTAACAGACTAGAGGAAAGATGAGATTGATAATTTTCTATCTTTTCAATAATAGAAGCAAATGTAAGCTGTATTGCATTTGGCGGAACTGTTATAGTAATTTCTTTTAATTTATCCATAGATATGTTATACATTGATCCACTTGTCCCTGTTGATAAATCAGATATTTGGTTTCTTATACTATCTTGGCTTAGCATATATTTGAGAGTAATATTGTTAATAAAAAAATTTGCTGATATTTTCCACAATTTATCAGGTAATAAAAAGAATGGATAATCTTTTGGAACTATACAAGTTGCACCTAAAAGCTCTTTAGTGTTTGCTCGACTGAATAAAAGGTCGCCTTTGTTTGGAGTCAAATATTTTTTTATTTCTTGGTTATTTTTTAAAACTTTATATTCATTTTCATCAAAATAACCTTTTGTAACCGAGCTTATTTTTAGTATTGATAATTCATCAGGTTTACGTTGTCTTTGATCTCCTTCGCAACTCCAACCTGCTTCTATTTTGCATATGACAGTATTTAATTTTTTACATTCCCATCCCAAAGGATTCTTCACTGGATCCCCAAACATTTTAATAAAAATACATTGAGAAAGCTCATTTAGTTCCTGAATTTGTTTTTTCCTTTTATCAATGATGGAAGAAGCTTTATTCAAAATTGCAGCTATTTTTTCTTGAATGTGAAGAGGAGGTGTAGGGATTTCTATATTCCCAAAATTTGTTTTATTAATAATTGGAACTACGGCTGCATTAGCAATCTTTTTTAAGTAATTATTTGCTTTTAAAAAATAAAAAGCTAGATAAAGATTATTTATGATCTTGTTATCACAAATAATTGCATTAATTTGTTGATTAAAACAGGCATCTTCTTTTAATATAGCAACTTTTCCAATTGTTCCAATACATGAAACCAATAATGTTTCTTTTGGTACAAATCTTGACTTTTGAGTAGCTTCTTTGGAAATATAAATGTTGCTTGTATCTATTAAATTAACTTTATTTTCAACCAAATCATCAGGTTTAATAAACATTACATCTTTACTATCATAATATGATTTTTCTTTTGTCGGTGGAGTATTCCCTGTAATAATATCTCCTAAATCCTTTAATCTAACCATCTTCCATTCCATATCATTCAATCATCTCCTTTTATCTTATACTTATTATTTTAACATTAACAAAAGAAATAAAAAAAGAGAATAATAAAAACAAATGATACTAAATTCATGCATGTAACACATGAATTACTAAGCGCATATGATATAATAAAGGAAAAAGCAAGGGTATTAGTTATGGACAAAGGTTTTTTCAAAAGCATCTACGAAATAGTAAAAA
>WQUF01000306.1 GCA_009785875.1 Oscillospiraceae bacterium
AAAATTCTTCTTCACAATATCCTTTTCGTCCCAAAGTTTTAAGATATCATCTTCCTTTTGGCGAAAGGTCCTCTCTTGATCTATTTTTTTGTACATACAAGCCTCCTTATAATAAAAAAACTCCATCCAAAAGGACGAAGTTATACAATACCTTTTTATTAAGTACTCTTCCTTATCAACGTTTTATTTTATCATTAATTTTATTTTTTATCCTCAACACTTTATTTTATCATTTTTATTCTATTATAATTATTAACACAAGTCAATTTTTTAAACATATTTTATTTATTATATGAATTTTTTATTTATTTTTCCACAAATTTAACAAAAACATTTTGATAAATAATTGGATAATTCATAAACATCTCAGGCTCTAAGCTATATTGTTCTAAAACCTTTTCACGCACATAATCTTCATTTCCAAAGAAAACTAACTTTTCTGCCTCATCATCACTTAATCCAATTTCATATCCATCAAAAAAATATGAACCTGAACTAATATACTTTCCATCTTCGATCTCTTTTAAACAAATTACAACTTCAGCATCAGCAAAAAAACATTCCTCATCTTCATTAAAGATATAATTTCCCAGAGTTTTAACTTCATTTATTAAGTATTCCAATTCTTCTTTTTCAAGCTTATTATTGTTCATGAAACAATTTTTCCTCCTAAACATCTTGTCATACTACTTAATATTATTTATAGGATAATATATTATAGCTTAAAAAGGAAGTAAAACTTTCATAATTTATTTAAAATATCATAAAATAAGCTCATATGCATATATTGAAATATAAATCAATCTAAATTATAATAAACCTGAATGTGAGGTGAAATAATGTTAAACATTAATATTACCAATTTCAGAAAAGACATTTTAGGTATATTGGAACAAACGATAAAATTCAATGAACCTGTAAATATCAGCACAGAGGATGGAAATGCAGTTTTAATCAGTGAAGAAGATTATAACGCATTAATAGAAACACTTTATTTATCATCAATACCATCCATAAAGGAAAGCATCATAGAAGGACTTAATACACCTATTTCCGAATGCATACCAGAAAGTGAAGTTGATTGGTAATGTATTGTTATCACTACAGTGGCATGTTTAATGCATTTACTGACTGTCACTAGCCAACCATTATAAGCCAACTCGGCATTAATAGTGTCTTGACGGATTTGAAGAGAATAGTCGGCATTTTCGTTCTTATTATATGGTAAGGTGCTTAGAATTTTTTCGTCACGGTGACGAAATAGTCGTCACCGTGACGAAAATAAAATTATAGCAGTGACATTTATTCATTATTTATGTTTTTATGTTTTTATGCTTTTATATATAAAAATATACATAATTTAAACTAAAAAACTAATTTCTTAAAGAACGCAAGCGAACATAAATATCACATGAAATGCACTTCCTAATAGTACAAATACATGAAAAAGGTCGTGTGATCCAAAATATTTAGCGGATAGCTTTGGTCTTTCTAATCCAAATATGACAGCACCAATTGTATAAAAAATTCCGCCTATAAGCACAAGTTCAATTCCTGTAATTGAAACAGATTTTATAATTGGATAAAAAGCGAATATGGCAAGCCATCCCATAAATATGTATATAGCATTAGATATCCATACTGGAGCATCCATCCAAAAAATTTTAAATATAATGCCTAAAATAGCACAGATCCAAACCGCTGCGAATAAAATATTTCCTGTTAAACCCCTTAAAGTTATTAAACAAATTGGAGTATATGTACCTGCAATCAACACAAATATCATCATATGGTCGATGCGTCTAAATATTTCCGTTACCTTTTCATTTGTAATAACTGCATGATAGATTGCACTTGCGCCGTATAAAAGCATTAAAGATGCTCCAAATATTGCAAAAGAAATAATGGAATATGTATTTCTTGATCTTATGATTAAAAATAATAATATGGGTATGGCTGCTAAAAATCCCATCAAATGGCTAATTGAACTAAAAGGGTCTCTTATTATTCTTTTCATATATATTCTCCTTTTTATTAACTTTTTTTTAACTAAATGTTGTATTACATATATAATAACTAATTATTTCTATTACTTCAAATACCGTTGTTAACATTTTTTTCACATTTACTTATACTTTTCCCTAATTATCTCTGTTTTTCTTCTATTTTTAATATTATTAAAAAATTGTTAAAAATATATAATAACTCAATATGCATTATTGAAATATAAGTTAATCTACATTATAATAAGTTGATGAAGAATGAGGTGAGATTATGATATGATTCACTACGAATAAAAGATCATTAATCAATTAGTGATCTTTAATTTATTTCTTGCAAAGAATCACCTTTATTTTTTCTGAGCATATGATGATAATAACTAATATTATTTTGGAGGATTTGACCATGAAGAAAATTAAAGAAGAAAGAGTTATAATAGGAGAGGATCTTAGACCAAATTATAGGCTTAAAACTGACCGCACAAGGATACTCGCTGAGGAAATCCCTTTAAACCATTCCCCTGAGTTTATTGAAGAGATGAGAAAGCATGATACCGATGTTCTCTTAAGAAGGTCCAAGATATTTAATGAAAAGCCGGAATTCTTTAATGAAGTAAAGAAAATCGATATTGATATAATAAACGATGACTTTGCGCCTTGGAATTTGTTCGAATGGCCAAGCAAAATGGAACAGGTTGATCTCATCCGGTCTATTGAAAACACAGGCTTAATTTACCCGATTTATGTCACAGTCGATAAATTTGGAAGATATAATGTAATAATTGGTCGATGCAGGTTGCTGGCTTATTGCAATATATACCAAAAAAAGTTTTTGGAAGAATACCGCTATATACCTTGCTATGTGATACCTTTTGAAGAAGTTGACGAACTTTTTATTCGCTCGATGATGATAGAATCGAACATCAGTTTCCGAAAGATCTCTAAAGGAAATATGGTTCGTGCACTCCTTGAAAACTATGAAATTATGAAAAAGACTAAAATTTATCGTAATTCGAAAAACATTGGTATGGAACTTTCGAAGCAGTTTAAGATTTGTGAATCCACGGTGTTTAATTATTTAAAGGTAAGGAGTTTATGTGAACCGGCGCAGACTCTGTTGTATGATGATGAGATCTCAATGCAGGCTGCCACTTATTTAACCAAAGTTCCAAAAAATGTACAAGAGAGAATCTTGGAGACTTGCGGCAAAGAAGGAGTTAAAGCGATCTTTAGGCTTAAACTCTTGACAAATAAAGAGGATATAACTGTAGAACAATTAGAAAAAGATATAAAGAGGATCAATGAAATATTGCCTCAAAAGACCAAGATAACCATTGAAGTAAGTAAGGCTCTCTTAAGTCCATTGATGCAGCATCTTTTAGATTTTAAAAGAGATAAAGCTTCCGCTGTGGCTTCTAGGATGCATGGTAAATTTAAAGATGTGCTTAATGTGAGGTTTAATGAGAAGGACCTGGGGTATTTTAAAGGCTCTATCGATGTGATTGTGCTTAAAAAACTGATGTCAAAAACTTTGATGGATATGGCGAAGATAAAATAAAAAGTTGCTATTCACCATCTCATATTAGCAATAAAATATGATTTTTTGGAGTTAACTAATTGTTTAGTCTAAAATAAGAAAGAGATTCGCTAAAAAATAAGCGAAACTCTTATAATAAACAAAGGCTTATTAAAAATTTTGCTGCTTGTTGTAATTATTATAGATGAGGTTATTGTTAAACTTATTTAATACAATTATGCATATAACAATTCCCGCATTTGATGCAAGTGTAGATATTATTGAAAATGCTGTGACATTAAAAGAACTTATATATGGTTTAATAGCATCAATAGAACCATATGTATCATTCATTAATTCGTTTATTGTACCAGTGGAAGCAGCCATTGATAGTATACCCAACACTGCAAACGCAACGATTATATAGGTAAATATAGTGAATGTTTTTATTCCAGGCAGCGGATTGAAAGAATTATTAGCAATCCCATTTTGAATTCCACTTATAAGCATTAGCACAGATCTATAATAGATTACAGCGAGTGTCACCACAATTGCAGCAATAATCAAAATTATGATTCCTATAGTTATCATGACTCCAACTCCACTGGAATCAATGGTATAATAACTTTGGCTTGCGCCAGCACCAGCAATGAATACAACAGATACAATCAGCAACACAAGTGCTACCAAACCGCCTATAACCAGGGCTATAATAATATAGACTTTAAACAATGTTAAAGCAGTCATCGTTTTTTCTGGTACTTTAGGCATTTTAGATGCAATAAATATGAGCCAAAAGCCTATTATAGGTAAAATCATCAGAATTATTGAAATAATACTATAGATATTGAACGTGCTAAAGATGGTAAACATATTTCCTACAGTGAATAAAACTATCCCAATCAAAAATAAATTGGATTTCCCATAATTATGCAGCCTTTCTACAAAGCTACCTGGTACATAACTATAGTCAACCATATTTGATGAAGGATATGTGTATTGTGGTTGATAGCTGAATTGAGACTGCTGATTTTGCTGTGAGCTATTTAAGTCAATTTGTGTTCCGCAATTGCTACAGAAATTCCCATCTTTAACCTCGCTGCCACATTTTGGACAATACATGAATAATTCCCCCTCCTTTTAATATAAGCTAATTATATGCATTCTAATAAAGATTATGCGTTTTTTAAATGATATTTAATTTTATTAAAAAGTTGATTTGTTCATTATTCACCATCCTTAAAGGCTCATCTTAAGTTTTGCAAGAGTAATTTTTACCCTCAACTCTCCATGGAAAGCAGTATGCCTTGGATACTTAGCCTTATATGATTTTATATACTCTTCAGCCTTCTTTTCACCTTCATTAGAGCAAATAGCTTCTGCTAAAGAAACCACAAATGCAGCAGCTTTATTGTAGCTTCTCCTATGCTGCCCTCTAAGTATAGCCTCAGCCCTTTTTTCCGCTTCAGACAGACAATAATCCATATATTTCTTATGGTCCTCATCTGATAATTCTAAAAAGCTGAGCGGTAAAATCTTAATAAAGTCATCGAATTCATCATAAGCGTGAAATTTAGATTTTATGAAATCTGCGCTGCAAGGTTTCACAGGATTATTCTTTGCTAAAAGAGCCACAAATAAAGGAATCATATCTCCTTTTTCACTTGAGCTCCATCCCAGATAGTTATTGTCTTTTTTACACCTTTCAAAAATCAACTCATATTCACCATTTAAAAAATGAATGAATGAATCATCGTGATAGTATGGTGGCTTTAACTGGTTTTTATCCATATATTTAACTAATTCTTTTAGAACATTTTTATCATTTAACTCGTATAGTCCAATAAAATGCTTTATATCAAACGAGGATTTAAAGCCTTCTATAAGCCCTTCTCTTACTTTATCAGGGTCATTTATTTCTTTACCGATATTATATAAAAGATCTGCTATTTTAGTTCTGCTTTTGTTTTCCCCTTTTAATTAATTGCTACAATACTTGGCAAATTAATGCTATAATTTGAAATGCCCATTATATAATATAAATCTTCACATCTATCTATCCCTTTCAAGTACATAATAGCAGAGCAAGCATAGTATAATGTTACATCCGTTAAATCTAAACTGATTAAGTCATTGCTAAATAAAGTCTCTATGTCAATATCATCAGATTCATTGGTTGGAATAGAAACATCAAATAGCATATCAAACACTTTATATGCTTCTTCATACTTTTTAGCCATCACATAGCTTATAGTCTTCTCTAATAAATCTTGAATTTCTTTACCAAGACCATCATTATCGAATAAACTATCCTCATCATCCCAAGATCCCCAACCCCAGTCGATATCGTATTCTGCATCCTCTATTCTTTCACAAAGTTCCGTAGCTTTATCCAGCAAGTTATAATCCTCATCGATGAAAATGGTTTTATCATTTCTTTTAAATAATTTAAGGACATCATCAAACTTATCTTCTCTATAATAATTGGCAGCCTGCACAAAGAGCATCTTAATCACTTCATTTGATTCTCCTTCCACAGCTTCTCGCAGCTTAGATAAAAAAGTTGTTTTGTTCATTAGTATCACCATCCTTATCTATAATTTGTAAAAATTCATGTTAATCCCTGCAAGTTTAATATCTTTTAACAATGCATTATGGAACGATCTATGCTTTGGATATTTATCTTTATTGAGCTTTATATAATTTATAGCACTCTCATAATTTCCACTCAATAACATGACTTCTGCTAAAGAAACAATAAGTGCAGAAATCTTATCGTAGTTATATCTATCTTGCCCTCCTACTATCTTCTTTACACTATATTCAGCTTCAGATAGACAATAACTCATATATTTCTTATGATCAGCTTCAGATATCTCTTCAAAACTAGAAGCTAATAGTTTAATGAATTCTTCGAACCTGTTATTATACTGAAAATTATACTTTATAAAATTCACTATACAAGGATTTATAGGGTTTGTTTTCGCAAGGAGAGCAGTGAATAAGGGGATCATGTGCTCTTTAAAACTATGGCTCCAGCTCCAACTCAGATGATCCTTATCTTCCTTACACATATCATAAATTAACTCGTAATCTCCATTTAAGAAATGTATATATGAATCGTCGAATTTATATGATTGTTTTATCGGAAATTCGCCCATGTATTTAGTCATTTCTTTTATAATCTCTTTATCATTTAGTTTATAGAGATCCATAAAATGGTTTAAATCTAAAGTTGATTTAAAAGCTTCCATGGTTCCTATCTTAATAGCATTAGAATCGTTTACGTCTTTTCCAATTTCGTATAACATCTCTGCCATTTTAGTTTTATTTGAGTTTTGTCCTTTTATGTTAGCTAATCCATCCTCAGCGGATTTTACTGCAAAATCTAATTTCTTTTCTGATTTATAGATAGAAATCAAGTCTAAATAGCTCTTTGGATATTTTGCACCATATTTTTTGGCAAAATCCTCTAAAGCCTCTATTCCACCAAAAAACTTTACTGAATCGATTATAATATCCTCGCTTCTCTCTACATCCTGTTTTAAAAGAAATTCTATCCACTCATGTTTAAATTCTTCCTCTTCTGGAATCGCAAAATCCATAATTTTCATTATATCTTGAAATTTAATTTCAGAATATGTCTTTGTCATGATTCTATATAAGTTTTCGCATCTGTCCAACCCTCTTAAAAACATGATGGCAGAATAAGCATAATAGAGGCACGTGTCTTCTAAGGTTATTTCATCTATTAAGCGTTCACTGAATAATGTGGATATATCGATGTCATCATAACCATCTACACGTATTTTAACATTAAATAATAGGTCAAACGTTTTGTAAGCTTCCTCATATCTCTTATACTGAACAACATAGCTAATAGCATCTTCCAGAAAACCTTCAATCTCTGGACCAAGATCATCTCTATCTTCTAAAGTATAATCTTCTTCATCTAAAGGTAAATCGTCTGACCTATAATCATCATAATAATCATCGTCATCATAGTCATCATTGTCGTCAAATTCTTCCTCATCAATATATTGAAAATAATACTCTCCATTCTCAATGGCTTTGCAAAGTTCTATTGTATCATTGACTAAAGAACCTTCTTCATCCAGCTCATCTTCTTCATCTTCGACAATTTCAATATCAGTTAGACCCAGCTCTTTAAATAACTTGAGGATATCTTCATATTTATCATTATTAATATCTTCAGCAATTTGCATAATTGCATACTTCAATTTTTCATGAGATATTTTTTCAACAGATTCTTTTAATTTAAATAAAAAAGTTGATTTATTCATAATTACCACCATCCTTGCGTACTTAAGTATTTTAAATTTTTAAATCGAATTTTGCTTTAACCATATTTTCTCTAAGGCTTTTATGAAAAGAAACGTGCCTTGGATATTTATCCCTATATGTTATTATCTTATCCTTATATTCTTTACATTCATTTAAAACTAATTCATAATTTCCATTTAAGAAATGCATATAAAGATAATACTTTAAAGACGCTTGATCTTTCCTATCATCCATATACTTGACCATATCTTTCATTATTTTTTCATCATTTAATTGGAATAATCTTATGAAATGGCTTAAATCTAAAGATGACTTAAACCCTTCTATTATACTTCTTTTTACTGCAATATCATCAGCAATTTTATTTCCAATATCATATGCTAAATCAGCAATTTCAACACGTTTCTTATCTATTATTTTCTCTTTATCTAAACCTTCCATTGCAAACTTAATTGCTTCATTTAAATTATTTTCATTTTTTAATGTGGCAATGAGATCGATATAAGTATCAGGACAATCCTCACCAAATTTAGATACAAAATCTTTTAAGCATTGAGTGCCACCTTTGAATTTAATCGCTTCGATAAGCAAATGCTCCACACCTTCATAAATATCTTTAAGAAGGTTTATCCATTCATCTGCAAACTCTATTCTATCAGGAATATCATCTTCACCAATCTTCTCTACATCTGCAATATCGATATTATACCCTGCTAAGTCTTCAATATCATATATCTTTTCGCACCTTTCTTCACCTCTTAAAACCATAAGAGCTGAATAAGCATAATACATCAACACTTTTTTTAAATCAGATTTTATAAAATACTGTCTAAATAAATCAGTTAAATCTACATCATCATGATCATAACCATACACTTCTATTTCAAAACCAAATAAAAGATCGTATACTTTAAATACTTCTTCATATTTTTTATCAAAAAGATAGTTTTTACAAGCCTCAATGATAACAACTATTTTTTCACATAGTCCATTTTCATCTTTTAAAAATAGCTCATCATAATCCCTATAATTTTGATAATCACCATAATAATCATAATAGTCATCACGGTCTCCATATCTATAAGTGAACTCATATTCTCCGCCTTCAATTTCCTTGCATAATTTTAAAGTCACATCCAGTAAATAAGCATTATCTAATTCTACTTTTATACTTGGTATAATTTCCACAGGTTTTCTAATAGCTTTAAGTGCACTTTCATACATCTCTTCGTCCATATAGAGTGCAAACTTTAAAAACAGTTCTTTTAATGATTCATAAGATTCTTCTTTGATAATTTCATTTAGTTCGGATAAAAAATCATCTTTATTAATAAAAATCACCATCTTTCTAATCATGAGTATATTTCTCAATTAAAATTACAGAAGTATTAAACCCAATACCCTCGCCTAAAAAAATAGATAATTTACCATTCTTGTGCTTTAAAACCTTGAGGCACAGCAGCGATTGCAACAGAGTCTCCAGTTTGCACAATTACATAAAGTCCTTTCTTTTGAGCATATCTCAAGACATTATCGGAAACAATTCCTCCAGCAACAGCACCTACGATTTTACGCATGTCTTTGCGCAAGTCCATATATTGACGGATTTTTCCTATTCGTTCTAAATGATCATCAACATCACTTATTGACAGTTCAGTCTTAATTTCCACTGCCATAGCATATACTCCGTTTTCAAGGAAGAAATCTACTTCAGCAAGAACCTGTCCGTATTCAAAAAATTTCATTCTAGGGGCTTGCCTGGTAAATGTAAATCCAATTTCATTAAACTTTTTCCATAGTTCTGATGAAAACATAGATTCTGTAAATCGTCCAAGCGTATTGCCAAGTCCACCGATATTTTTAGACAAATCTGCTATAACTTTGTCTGTCTTTCGTTGTGATTCCTTCATAGCCTTCTGTGATTCCTGCATAACCTTCTGTGATTCCTGCATAACCTTCTGTGATTCCTGCATAACCTTCTCTGTTTTTTGTTGTGATTCCTCTATTCTTCGTTGCGATTCTTGCATCTGCTTTTGAGTTTCTTCTACCAATTGGCGACTTTCCATCAATGCCGCCCATACTTTTTCAAAAGTCAACCCTTTTGCCGCTTCAGCCGCTTGTTCTGCTGTCATTCTTTCCATTTCTCTTCATCTCCCTTGTCAAATCTCCCCTTAATAAAAATCACTTCCTGTCCCAAGTCTACTGCTTAAGAAAAGAAGCCTGAGATTCTTTTCCCTAGCTTCTAGACTATTATTTTATTCATCAAATATGCTGATTCCAGCCAACATCAGTCCATAACTTATTCATCGCCTACCTCAATCAAATCATGAAGAGTTCCTTGACCAGACTTCATTTGCGATATAGACAAATCTAACATGGCGAGGTATTTTGCATTATTAATCTGCTTCAGCATTTCATTATAGTCTTCCATGCTGATTATAACTACACTCTTCTCATCTTTACCAGTAACAACAACTGTTTCATTATTATCTGCTACTTTGCCAAAATACTTAACCAAATTATCCTTTAGAGTTGAATAGCTCACTGCTAACAAGATAAACACTCTGCTACTTAAAATATGAACAAATATATTCATATCAAGAAAATTCCTTTTTCTTCGTATCTGTCCTCGGTATAAACCTACTAACATTTGCTATGATACTCCAAAGGCGTAAATTCCCGACTAAGCCATCGGTACATATATACATTGACTTTTTTATGCTACTTTGTATATTTTTGCATTTGCTAAATTTATACTTGCATTTAAGTCTCTATCAATTATAAATCCACATTCTGGGCATATAAATATTCTATCTCTTAATCTAAGATTTTTATTAATTGCTCCACACTTTGAGCACATCTTACTGCTTGGATAAAATCTATCTACTACCCTTAATTCTATTCCATATATCTTACATTTATT
>WQUF01000307.1 GCA_009785875.1 Oscillospiraceae bacterium
CCATAAATTACAAGTTTTAACACAAGATGCAAATGCAAAGAAGGATGTAATCGGAAGGGAAATAGATTTCATAAAGGATTTTTTGCCACAAAATACAAATGTAACAATTACAGTGAACATTAAAGCTTTAAAGGATTTGTTTAATACTATAGTCGACTTTAAAGAATTCATATACACTAAATTTTCAAAGACAAAACCAGAGAAGTATGTTAAGAGGATGATAAAAGTCAACGTAAATAAAGAGCATATTAAATTTTACTATGATGGAAAATTCTTAGATGGAAGTTTAATCGAGAAGGTTACTGGGAAAAGCTTAAATGAAATCTTGGCTGTCTAACCTAGCACAATTGAATAGATGGGGAGACCCTATATTCCGAACAGTGTCGAAATAAAAATCTATGTCCATCGCCGTAGAACTTAGTCGAATAGGTCGATGGAGTGCTTGGTGTACAGTTTGTTGGGAGAAAAATAGCTGAGAATAGGGAAATACATAAAATTAAGATGAAAAGTTTTTTTTGACTAATGGAACCATCAATGGAACCCTCTAGGATTAAAAGATAAAATTTAGAGTTAAGTGGCTGACCAATTCTGAAATAATTATATTAAGATATTGGTATAGAAAAAATGCTTTAAGAAGAAGGATCATACATTTAAAAGAGAGTGGTACTATAGGAACTGCAATTGTAGATAAGGAAATCAGGAAAAATCGTTATATGGTTCGACTAACTGGTTATAATGTTTCTCTTGTTAATGGAGCAGATTTAAAACTTGGTAAAATGTATGAGCTGCTTGGAAAAGAAAATCTAGCTTTGGGTGATATTATAGATATAATTTACGATTATGATGAGGGCATTGCTGTGAGATATGTTGGACAAAATTGAAATAATTATTTTTTTAAAAAAAGCTGTGGTGTTCCCATAGCCTTTTAAAATTGATTATGATAATTTATATGAAAAAAAGAACATCGATAGGAGATATTTTATATGAAAAAAAGAACATCGATTATAACAATAGCTCTTGTTGCTATTTTTGCAATAGGATATTTTAGTTTTCATACTATACCTGCATTAGCTAATTTAGTAAATATGCTTTTTACAAACCCATTAAATCTTGAATGGATTGATGATCATCGTGTGGCATTAACCGCTCATGTTAATCCTGCACTTAATGTCTACATAGTTACAAATAAAGATGATTTGTCAAATGTAACAAAACAAGGTGGTATTGATTTCAAATGGGATAGTAATATGAATAATCTTTACAGTATCGTTTTAAGCCCTTATTTCGCAAATGGTAAGGTTAATGATAAGATTATGAAAAACGATAATGATGTTGTATACGAAGCAACTGATTCAGAATCTATTATTCCTGGAATGACTATATCTGGTTATAATGATGAAAATATATACTTTTTCACTAAAGATACAAAACAGGACCAAATTAACTTGAACATAGGCAATCAAAGTAATGGCAAGATTAAAAATTTGAAAAAAGTAAAATGGAATAATGGCACTGGTAAAATTAAAGTTATTTCTAACGATTCAATAAGTATTGAAAATATAGATCAAAAAATTACTTTTGACCTAGTTACTTTGCAAGTTACAAATATAATAAACAAAACTCGAAATAATAAGAATAATCAAAACAACAACAATTGGAATATAAGCTCCATTTATTCCACGCTCCATTCATAAACATTTCCAAAGCGATGTCCTTCTTTATATAGATCATGCCACTCTGGCGTTCGTCCTCTATAGATTAACCGGGCTCCTAATTTTTCACAAACTCTTTGTGAAGCGATATTAGCATGGTCGTTGGTGATCAATAGTTTACCCATGCCATGAGCTTTTGCCACTGGTGCAAGCAAACGACAGGCACGAGCAGCATAGCCATTGCCACGATATTTTTCATCGATGTTATAGCCGATTTGACCTCCATAAAACAGACCATCTGTGTAACCGATCCTTAATGATATTTCACCGATCTTTTCACCATCCTTGCAAATGGCAAAACTATAAGCAGGGACGAATTTCTTTTCTGGGATAGCAGGGTTTTTAGCTGTACAAACAAGATAAATCTCTCCATCTGAAAGTTTTGGCAGTTTTATAAAATCGTCAAATATCACTGGCAAATGGTTATAGTACTCGATTTTTTTCTTTGTTTCCCACTCGTCTTTGAGGATAGCATAAGAGAGCTCGTCACCATATTTCTTGTCCGATATTTTATTTGCCACTCGACCTTCGATAAAAATTCCCTCACGGCGCATACCGATTTTTTCCATCACTCGATAAGAGCCGTAGTTTTCGACATCACAATGGGCAGTGATACGGTGTAGATTTAATTCCTCAAAGCCAAATTTAAGCAGAGCTTTCCCAATTTCTGGTCCATATCCTTTTTTCCAATGATCTTGGTGCAAAATCCATCCTATTTCAGCCTCGTCAAAAGACAGAGTAAGGTTACAAGCACCTATTGTGTTCCCAGTATTTTTTAAGTCAACTGCATATTGATAATCTGTGCATGGGTTCTCGTTTGCTTTTGAAATTGCAAAATCGATGAAATCCTTAGTTTGCTCTTTGGTATTCGGTCCCCAAATTGTATAGATCACGTTTTCCATGCAGCTAGCGTAATTATGAACGGCAGTGAAGTCATTTTTAGTAAATTCACGCAGTATGAGCCTTTCTGTTTCCAAGATTTTCATAAATCATCCTCTTATTTCTAATTTAGGTAACCACCAAATAAACATCCAAAAGTAGAAGTTCCTACGAAATTTTGATCATTAGTCATTAACAATCTTATTGTTATTATATGCAAATAAAAGTTACTTTACAATCATTGTACAGTGACTTTTAAATTTAATATATAGGTAAAGGTTTGGATAGACATTTACACTTATATATATTGAAATAAAGGAAGTTAAGAACAAAATAGCTTCTGGCGAACAACCTGTTTTTGATAATGTAAATGCGTAGTGTAATTGTACAGTGACCTTTATTTTTCTCAAGGTTTTAACTTATATTGCTCGATAAATTTAATTACACGATCTAGGCTTTCTCCAGGTGGCACCCAAAGATCTGGAGCAAAACCTACACTTTCGAACTGAGATAAATCTGAACGTATATTTAATCCTATTCCAAAGTATATGTGAAATTTGCTTTCAGGCAATCTATTGTTCTCTGCCTCATCACTAATAGTTAAAGCTCCCGTAGTAGAAGTTCCTACGAAAATAACATTATCCATTTGACGAAGATAACTGATAAACAATTCACCTGCAGAAACAGTTAAATTATCCATCAATACAATCACTAACTTCTTTTGTCTGCATATCCTCAAGATTTATCGTCATTGGTGAAATACTTACATTATTAGGAATACCCATTATACCAAAAATATAAGCTAACTTTCCGTCTTTATCAATTGTAGGAATTAAATACGCCTTATATGTGTTAATTGTATCATCTGTAAGCCTATAGTTCTTTCCATCAATAACAGTTGTATAATTATCTCCATCTTTATAGAAAAATAAATCCTCGCAAGAATAAAATATCTTTGTCCTGCCAATGAGTACGCTACCTTTATCGGTACCAATAATAAAATGATTGTCAACGATAACTGACATTAAAAATGGTACAAGGAGCTGACTCCCATAATCCACAGTGCTTAATGGATCGCTCATTGTTGATAATTTCGCTTGCATTGCTTGTTTTACAACATCAAAAACTTTATCTCCGCCAAAATACGTGTATCCACCATAACCATATTTGAGAAGATTAAACAAATAATCTAGTTCCTTCAAGATTTGTTCATGTGTAAGAGTCTTTGGAACGGTGATATTACCTGTACCGCTATTTGCTTCCTTAAGTGCTTCTGCAATTTTTTTATCGGTTTCCTGATCCAGTCCTGTAGTCTGATATCTTTTGACGATTTCAGAGACACTCGATATAACTATTTGTTTAAAAACATCTTCCCTGTTTACGCTTATAATCTTGGTCAATTCCTCTGGTAAATGCTCAGATGGAAGGAATGTATTATTATCGCTAACCTGAGCTTGACCAATTTGAGATTGGCTGGTAGTTAAGGTTCCTGATGTTTCAGTTGAAAGCTTGTTTGTAGTAGACTGCTCTTTTACATTAGTACCGTTGCATCCAGATAATATTATCATTAGTACACACAAAATAGATAAGAATTTCTTCACTTAAAAGATCCCCTTTAAATTTCATTAACTAATAATTTAGTTAATATTGTTATTATATTATATGCAAATAAAGGTCACTGTGCAATCATTGTACAGTGACCTTTAAAGTTTATTTCTATCTACGTATACTCTATTTTCGTGGTATTTCTTAACTTTTCTATTTTCAACTTGAATTATCTTACGCTATCGCTTCCTTCATGTTCTGTTTAAATTCTTCAACTGTGTATCCTTTTGTTCCTTCCAGACGGGCTCGCTCTGCTGCTAAAAGCCGTTCAGCAGATTTTAAATCTTCTTCTCTTCGGCTATAAGTTTCAATATCCATGATGACAGTGTCTCCAGAGCCATTTCTGGTAAGAAAAACTGGAACCTTACTGTTGCGACATAATTCAGCAATCTGATTGTAGTTTTTACGAATATCACTGGATGATTTGATGATCGGATTCATTTCAACTCCTCCTTAGTCAAATTTATATCAATAATTATACCCTAATATGACTATAATAACAAACACACATCTATTAATATCTTCTAAAATTTGGTGAGAACATTTCGCTTACCTATTGAATATAATCATAATATATGTAGACTATGATAATCACTTATTTTATAATATTCTCAATGAATAGATGGTGTGAATGAATTACTAGAAGATAGCTCTCATTAATTGGAGATTATAAGGATGGTTGAAGCTAATGGATTGTACGTTAATGCACAAGAATATTGAAGTTTGTGAGCTCGCAATTGTAGAGTCTGCGGTTGCCATAACGAGTATTGGTAAAATTTACAATTTAGAACATATTCCTATAGGTGTTAAAAATATAAAAGGCAAAATAGATATCGGTGAGCTGAACGACTGGTTGAAAGGGCGATCTATTCCAGCAAGTCGCTACGGTATTTGGAATTTGTATACTCGTTTGGGAAGAAGATCGACGGAGTATCTGATTTTGAAATGTTACGGGCTTAGCTTGTCTGATCATTACTGGATTCGTCCATTTGGTTCAGGACTTGTCTGGGCGGATATCAATTTTTTCCAGAATGATTTTTCGAAAGACGTTGGGGAGATACTCTTTGGTGGCGAGCCTGCAGACAGAAATAATATAAATCTCGTATCTCCTGATAACACTTCTGACGGTTGGCTTTTAAAAAAATGGATTATTTCTAATGGAAAACGCATTCTTGTCAAAGGCAGCAGTGAGCCTTGGAAACAGGAGCCATTTAACGAGGTTATAGCAAGCGCAATTATGCAAAGGCTCGGAATTACTCATGTTACTTATTCTCTGATGTTCGATGGCACCGAGCCATACAGTTTATGTGAGAATTTTCTTTCTGAGGATACAGAACTTGTTCCTGCTTGGAAGGTGTTTCATTCAAGAATGATGAATGATGGAGACTCTGACTTTTCACATCTTTTGCGATGTTGTGACTATTTAGAAATACCAGATGTTCGTGCATCGATTAACAAAATGCTTGTGCTTGACTATATCATCGCAAACGAGGATAGACACTATACTAATTTCGGTTTTATTAGGAGTGCTGAAACACTTAAATGGTACGGAGCTGCACCGATATTCGATAGTGGAACATCTCTTTGGCATAACGCTCTTGATACTGTAGAACCGAGAAAATGTCAGCCATTCGCAAAAACTCACGAAGAACAAATCAAACTTGTTTCAGACTTGAGCTTTTTTAATATTGATGCTTTGGAAGGAATTGAGCAAGAGATTATAGAAATATTCTCTAAATCTCATATTATTAACGAAGATCGGAGCAAGGCTATAGCGAAAGCAGTACTCAAGCGAGCTAATACTGTGGAAAAACTTGCTCGTGGTAAGAACCTTTGCTAAATATAATAAAATCATATTTACATTTCATTACAAGAAAAAGGAGTGATTATAAGACAAATCAAAAAGCTGTGGTGTTTTTCCACAGCTTTTGAAATCATCTATTTCAAATCTATTGTACAATCGGCATTTTCGTTTATAGGCACAATTTGAATAGCACCATCCTCTTCTTTAACGAGAACTTTTTCAGTTTGGATCAGCTTAAATAAAATTTCTGTCAAGTCTTTAGTATCAATTACTTCATCAATCATGGGGAAACTCCTATCTGTATTTATTCACCATTATTGTGTTCATTATTGGCATAAGTATAACATAAAAATGAGCTTCACTTAAAGAAAATTTTATTTATAATTGATTTTTCATTTTAGATGGCATCACTAAACGATTTCTAGCATATTAACGAATCCACAGAAATCGAATATTCTCAATTTTTTCTACCGTGTCAAACTCATGGTGATCAGCAGTCAAAAGTAGACCTCCTGAAACCAGTGCTTCAGCAAGAGCGATTGAATCTGCAAGTGAGATTTTGTAACATGCTTTCAACCTTCCTGCTTCTCTAAAAACTTCATCGGTGATTTCTCTTTCAATAAAAATAGGTCGTTTTTTCAGTTCAGTTAACAACAAGTTAGCTTGTTCTTTGCCGTACAAGCGGTAAGCATCATAATAGACTTCCAGAAGATTCAATATATTCATTGTGATTGTTACTTTACCCATGAAGGCATTATTGAAAACAATGGTAACTTTATCACTTCCAGTTTCATTATGTAAAAGAGCGATTAAGGCACAAGCGTCTAAAACGTAGTGGGTCATAGATCTAATGCCTTATCCGCATGCTTGCGCTTCAAAAAATTTTCAACAGACATTTCAGGGAAATCTGCAAACATACCTCTCAAACCTGTTGTACAATCTATATTTTCTCCTATTGGTGTAAGTTTTATAATTCCATCTTCTTCTTTAACACGAACTTTTTCAGTTGAGATCAGTTTAAATAAAAATTCAGGCAGTGCTTTTGTATTCATTATATTATTTTTCATGGAAAATCACTCCTATCTGGCATTTTAGCCATCATATTATTTCCATTATTCCCCATTTTTAATATAAGTATAACATAAAAGAAATTTAATGAGAAATTTTTTTATTCTTTAGCGATGCACTTCTTTTAGATGGTTGTAGTAAAAGATCTCTTAAAATATTATATGCAAATAAAAGCCACTGTGCAATCATGGTACAGTGGCTTCTATATTTTATTTCTCTCTACGTATGTTCTATTTTCGTGATATTTCTCGACTTTTCTGATATCACCTAAAGTTTGTCTTAACATGTTGATAGCTTTTGTTCCTTCTGGTGAGAGAATGAATTTTCTCAATGGTTCATCCACTTCAACTATATCCTTAGCTTCTCTTCTTTTTAATCTGTTTTTCCTTTCAGCTGTGGCCATTTTTGCTTTTTCATTTGATGTAGTTTTGGATAATTCTAGTTTGTGAAGATAATCACATGTTATTTCATCGCATTTTCCTACAATTTCAAAATTGAAGTCGTATTGTTTTTTGACTTCATCGCATGTCTTAAGAAATTGTTCGAGTTTCAAAGATAACTTCGTATCCATTTTTATATCCTTCCTGTAAAATATGTGATAATATCCTTATTATTAAAAGTATGTCCAGATTTTACCAATATAAATCAAAAATATTCTAAAAATTAAAAATCTATATCATAAAAATGAGTTTCTTTTTTGCATCAGTGAGAGAGTGGTAACTGATATTATTTTTAGTATAACATATTTTATATTTGAGAGTCACAAGTTTATATAAGCAAAGGATAAAAATATAATTTTTTATAGACTCTACCATCCCTTTCCTATATACTATTCTTAAAGAATAGATAGGGTGATTACGTGACGAATAAAATTATTAAATTTAAATCTGACAAAAAAGAATCTACAGACTTTAATAAAACTATCCCAATTAAAATCGATAAATTCACAGAAGATGATTATATGAATAGTTTCAAAGAAGTTGGGATTGATTTAGACGAAAATGATGAAAGAAATTTAAAAGAGTTGATAAAATTAGCAGGTTGTAATGTAAAGATAATGATGTTTCTTATAAGAACTAAAATAGCTTTATCTTTAAATTATGATGAGCTTTTAACTAAATTATTAAATGAAAAATTCAATTTGCAAGGGTTAGATGAAAAAAGCGATGCTTTCATAGAGAATTTATCAAAGCTCTTTAAAATCGTTAATTTGAAAAATGAAGAATTAAGCCTATTAAAATTGTTCTCCTTATTTCCTGATATACCCATTGAAAAAGAAGATGCACTTAAGTTTTTTAATCAAAAAAATTTGAGATATTTAAATAGCCTTGAGAATAAAGGATGGATTATCAAAAAAGGTACAATTTATTCCATTTACAGTATTTTAGCTTCTGCTGTAAAACATACATATAAAGTAACTTTTACAGAAGCAAAGTATTTAATTTCTTGCATTGGAGATAAAGTATATTCTGACAGAACTAAAGAGCTTAAAACTTGTGTTAAATATCTGCCTTTTGCTGATTCTATATTGACGAATTTTAATGATAAAGATTTATACATTGCTTATTTATTTAATAATGCTGGATTTCTATACAATAATTTGGCTGATTATGATAAGGCATTAGGCTATTTTATTAAAGCTGCAGATATTTTTGAGCAAGAACTTGGGAAAGACAATTTAGATATTGCTTCAACATATAATAATATTGGAGAAGTCTATAAGAATAAAAAAGACTATGACGTTGCATTAGAATATTTCTTTAAAGCCTTAATGATATACGAAAAAACAAAAAAGAAAGATAAACCATATGCTTCTCCTACATATAATAGTATTGGAGATGTATATAAATATAAAGGAGATTATGACAAGGCGTTAGAGTTTTACATTAAAGCTTTAAAAGAAAGAGAAAAAGTACTTGGAAAAGAAGACCCTCTAGTTGCAGCTTCATACAATGCTATTGGGGAAGTTTACACTAAAATAGGCGATTTTGATAATGCGTTGGAGTATTATTTTAATGCTTTAGAAATAAGAGAAAAAGCACTGGAAAAAGATGATTTTGGTATTGTCAATTCTTGTAATAATATTGGCGGAGCTTATAGCGATCTTGGAGATTATGATAGAGCATTGGAGTTTTATTTTGATGCTTTAGATATTTGTGAAGATGCGTATGGAAAAGAAAATCAAGTTAGTGCTTCTATATATAACAATATTGGATTTGTTTATAGCAATAAAGGTGATTTTGACAAAGCATTTGAATTTTATTTTGTTGCTTTAAAAATAAGGGAAAGAGAACCTGAAAACAATGATCAAGAGATTTATATATGCCATATTAATATTGGTGGGGCTTATTATAGAAAAAAAGATTATGATAAAGCCATAGAATATTTTCTTAAGGCATTAAAAATAAAAGAAAAAGAGCCTGAAAGAGCAAGCTCTGACATTGCCACTTGTCATAGCAATATAGGTGGAGCTTATTATTATTTGGGGAACTATGCTAAATCATTAGAGTCTTATTTTAAGGTTATAAAAATATATGAAAAAATCCTTGAAAAAGATGATCTGACCTTTGCAACATACTATACTAATATTGGCTTGGATTATAGCGGACTGAAAGACTATGACAAAGCATTAGAGTTTTATTTAAAAGCTTTAAAGATAAGAGAAAAATTGCTTGGAGAAGAAGATCCTTCTATTCTAACGTCTTATGCCAATATGGGGTATGCCTATAGCGATAAAGGCGATTATGATAAAGCAATAGATATATTTTTTAAGAACTTAGAGCTTTGTAAAAAACTTTATGGCAATGAAAGCTTAAATACTGCTGCTGTTTATGTTGATATTGCAGGAGTCTACAAATGTAAAGGAGAATACGATAAAGTATTAGGTTATTATTTTAGAGTTTTAAAAATAAGGGTAAGAGAATTTGGGAAATTAAGTCCTTATATTGCGAATGTATATGATAACATCGGATTGATTTATATGTATAAAACAGATAATGACAAAGCTTTAGATTTTTATCGTAAAGCTCTGGATATAAGGAAAAGATTGCTGGGGAAAAATCATCCTGATACTGTTCAAAGCTATCATAGGATCGCTTTAATGGAAAAGATCATAAATGATGAAAAGATCATAAATGATGAAAATTAGTCACTGAACATTTATTGTACAGTGACTTTTCTACATATTTTCTTTTTCTAATCATTATTATACATATGCGCAATATAAAAAACTGCTACTGATTTTATTAAAAAAATTAATATTTTAAAATAAAAAAAATAGTAATTTTTCTGAGTATCAAACATATGATATAAAGTAATAAATTGTAGGAGAAAGATATATGGCTGGTATTAAAAAATCCGAAACCATAAAAGTTTGGGATTTTAGTGATAATAATAATAAAGAAGAAAAGCCTACTAAAGCTAAGGTTGCTACTAAGGAAGAGATCCTCAAAACATGGGATTTCATCGACGAAGAAAATGAGGAGACAATCAAGGTGTGGGATTTCAATAGTGGAGAAAATGGAGAACTCATAAAGGAATGGAACTTCAGCGATGATAAGAAGGAAGAGCTTGTTCAAGAAAAGGATTCGATTATTGACTTAGACACTAGAGTCAAATATATGGAAAAAATTGAATATATTGAGCTTACGAAATTGCAGAACATCGATAGCTCCAT
>WQUF01000308.1 GCA_009785875.1 Oscillospiraceae bacterium
TGATCGTCGAAACTGATGTAATCATATCCCATTTCATCTAATGTGGATCTTGCAAATTCATATCCTAAAAGCGTAGGATTGCACTTTATAAATGTGTGAAGGTTCTTTTCCTCTAAAAGATACTTTGCAATCCTTTCAATTTCTTGTGGTGGACATCCGTGGAGTGTGGATAAAGTGATGGATGAACACACAGAGCTTGGGATTCCTTCGATATATTCTTTTGTCACATTTTTAAATTTAGGTACATTATCAATTAAATAATCTTTGCATTCTTTCCAGATATCAGTTTTAGAAGCCTCTTTCATCCCTTCGATAAAATTATCTACTTTATTCAGCTTAATTCCTTCTAAATCATAGCCTACGCTCATATTAAAAGCAAAATCCCTATTTTCACTGAGTTCCAGCTCTTTTGACAATACATGGAGCAAAAACCAAGCTTTAATATATTCATCAAACGCTTCCTGTACTGTGAGCTCTGTAGACCATTCCACATTGTAACCTTCGTCCTCAGCATTTATGCATGGCTTTGCTACGCATTTTCTAAGTTCTTCTCCATCCATCTTTTGAACAGTCTTAAGCTCAATGAACCTGGCTCCTGCCAAATAAGAGGCAACTATATTCTGCGCAAGTTGCGAATTTGGTCCAGCAGCAGGTCCTAAAGAAGATGATAATTTATCCCCAAATAGCTCTATGAAAGTACCGCTATTATTTTTATAAAATTTATTTGATCTTATTCCAAATATGGAACATTGATCTTCGTATTCTTTAAATATCCAATCTACCATTTTATTAAATGGCATTGGTCTCATTATATCGCTCATAAAATTCACCTCAAATTATTATACTCACTTTTCTAATTGTTCTCCAAAAGCAAATCTTTTAATTATACAGGATGTGTTTCCGCTATAAATAAGTTTTTCAAGCCTTTGCTCTACATCTTTATTTAACACGCTGTATATGGCAGAATCATCTACTATAAGAGCATCAAAGTCATAGCCTTCTTCAAAGCTTCCAGAGCATCCAAAGAACTTTCCTCCACCTTTTGTGGCAAGATAGAAAGCTTCACTTAAAGTTAACATTCCATAACTATCATCTATATAAAGATAATACATCTTTGAATTCTGTATAGCTGAAACTATGCATTTCATCATAGAAAGAGTGTGACCTCCTGATATGTCGGAACCAATTCCAACATTCATACCTAGTTTCATGTATTTTTTTATTGGAGCAATGCCGCTATATACGTTTAAATTGGATGTAGGGCAGTGAGCTACGAATACCCCTCTATCTTTCAGCATTTTTATTTCATCCTCGTCGCAATGAACGCAGTGTGCCATCACTGTTTTAATATCCCCACCGAGCAATCCATATTTATCATAAACAGCGGAATAGTTTTTACACTCTGGATGAAGCTCGCTGACCCATTCTATTTCGCCTTTATTTTCAGACAGATGAGATTGAACAGGTACTGAATATTCTCTGGCTAAATCGGAGAGTCCACTAAGTAAAGTGCCTGAACAAGTTGGAATGAATCTAGGTGTTATGATTGGCTTTACTCTACTTGAAACCCCGGCATAGTTTCTTAAAAAGTTTTTAGTCTCCAAGAGGGATTCACTAGTTGATTCAACGAGGGTGTCTGGAGAATTTATATCCATGTTCACTTTCCCAACATAGGCACCAAATCCATATTTTATAAAAAGATCTGCTAAATATTCAGTTGATTCCCTGTGAATGGTCCCAAAGACGACGGATCTTGTTGTCCCATTCTCCCACAGTTCATTTATTAAATTCATATATACTTTCTTTGCATATTCTAAATCTTTAAATTTCGATTCCTCAGGGAAAGTATAAGTCTCAAGCCAAGGCAAAAGCTCTTTATCCATGCCAAGTCCCATATTTTCAAATTGAGGTCCGTGTAAGTGCAGATCTACAAAGCTTGGCATGATGATTTTATCTGAATAATCTTCTATTTTTATATCATTATATTCCCAAGGTAACTCTTTGCATACTTTTTTTATTTTGCTGTCTGAAACTATTATATATCCGTTCTCAAGGACTTCGAATTTTTCAGGTATTTTTGTGAAAATTATATTGCCTTTATATATTTTTATTTTTTCCATAAATACCTCCATAGACTAATTTTTTAAATCATTATCCTGGTTCCGGTCTTTCCAAGTATACCATCTGCTGCTTTTTCAAGAGAAGTTATTAAAGCAGATCTTCCTTCCTTTGAACCTGCAAATTCTATAGCAGCTTGGACTTTCGGCAGCATAGAACCAGGAGCAAAATGACCTTCTTTTATATATTTATTAGCCTCGTCGATGGAGAGTTTATCCAGCCATTTTACATCAGGCTTTCCATAATTTATAGCTATCTTCTCAACTGCAGTCAATATTATCAAGTAATCTGCATCTATAATTTCAGCAAGTTTTGAACTTGCAAAATCTTTGTCTATTACAGCTGGCACTCCTATGAGCTTATTGCCATCCTTTACAACAGGTATTCCGCCCCCACCAACAGTGATCACCACATGACCTTTTTCAATCAATGTCTCTATTGTCTCTTTTTCAGCAACATCCTTAGGCTTTGGTGAAGGTACAACCCTCCTGTATCCTCTTCCTGCATCTTCTTTCATGACATAGCCTTTTTTAGAAAGCTCATCTGCTTCTTCTTTTGAATAAAAGCTTCCAATTGGCTTAGATGGATTATTAAAAGCTGAATCGTCTTTATCCACAATAACTTGAGTGATGATTGTGGCAACCGGGACATCCATATTCCTATTTAAAAGCTCTTCCCTTATTGCGTTTTGAAGATGATAACCTATATATCCCTGGCTCATAGCACCGCATTCAGGAAAAGGCATGGAAGGAGTATGTTCTTTTGATTTTGAAGAAGTTTCCATTGCAAGATTGATCATGCCAACTTGAGGTCCGTTTCCATGGGCAACGATTACAGTGTTCCCAGCTTCTATTAAGTCTACAATCGGTTTAGCAGTCTCTTTGACAAGTTCTCTTTGCTCTTCTGGATTATTTCCTAAAGCATTTCCACCTAAAGCAACGACGATTTTATTTTTTCCCATTTACATTCCTCCAATATTCATCTGTATTCCTCCACCTGTAGAGAGGTGATTTTTTTTGAATTTATCGCTAAAGACAAAGCTTTAGCGATAAAAATATTTTATTTTATTCAAAAAATCTAGGTTTGCCTGCTTTAAGCAATGCTGAAAGAGTATGCTGAGGATTCTTTACTTTAGATAAGAAAATCATTGAAGCTATGATATATGGTTTAAATCCTGCCTGTTGATACAGTGGAACTCTATACCTATCAAATACGCTTGCAGCAACTTCTCCCTCTTTACAGCTGACTCCTGAAATATCTGCAGGAAGGCAATGTAAATAAAGAGCCTTTCCATCCTTAGTCAATTTCATCATATCCTCAGTGCATTCCCAATTCTTATAATTGCCGTTTTGAGCCAATAATTCTTTTTCTAAGACTTTAATTTCGTCAAGTTTTCCTTCTCCATATAGATTAGTTCTCTTTTCCATAGCAGCAAATGGTGCCCAGGACTTAGGATAAACTATATCTGCATCTTTAAATGCTTCTTCCATGGAATTTGTTTTGCTGAAGGATCCACCATATTTTTCTGCGTTTTTCTGTGCTACGTCTTCAACATCTGACATGATCTCATAACCATCTGGATGAGCTAAAGAGACGTTCATTCCAAACCTTGTCATGAGACCAATTACTCCTTGAGGAACAGAGAGTGGTTTCCCGTAAGATGGTGAATAAGCCCAAGTCATAGCGATCTTTTTACCTTTTAAATTTTCTGCTCCGCCAAAGTAATGTATTATGTGAAGCATATCAGCCATGCATTGAGTAGGATGGTCAACATCGCATTGCAAGTTCACTAAAGTAGGTCTTTGCTTAAGAACTCCATCTCTATAACCTTCTTCTACAGCATGAGCTACTTCTCTCATATAAGCATTCCCTTTTCCAATGTACATGTCGTCGCGAATTCCAATTACATCAGCCATAAATGAGATCATATTTGCAGTTTCTCTGACGGTTTCACCATGAGCAATTTGGGATTTGCCTTCTTCTAA
>WQUF01000309.1 GCA_009785875.1 Oscillospiraceae bacterium
AAAAGTTCCCCTTATCGTAAGCGAAATCATTATAATTATTTTTAAAAGGGAATATCAATTTTCCGCTTAAAAAAAGCTTTTCATCCCTACCCCATTGTAGATGAAACCATCTTCTTATTCCATTTTTGCATTCCCTTCTCTTTTCTAAATCATTTCTATACTTTTCTAAATGCACTTTCAATTCAATTTCTTCATCAATATTCGTTATTAAATCTGTATAAATTAAGTAAGAATTAGAAGTTTTTATTTCTCCATTCTTTATATTAGAACTCTTTATCCAATTGCGCAGGAATTTTTTATCAATCCCAATCTGCTCGGCTTCTTCCAAGTTCACAATAAAAGCCTTGTCGAGACCAGTTATTATCCCTTGAAAGCTTTCACAGATTTCTCTTAGTTTAACTCCAGATCTACTGCATATTTTATCAAAAATACCCTTTTCAATTTTATCCAGTAAAAGCCAATGATCGCTTAAAAGATAAGATTTATCGATATAAAAATTTTCAAAATTTAAATTTAATGGGAAATACTTTATTACATGTATTTCATCATTAAAAATCTTCTTTTCCAGAAATAAAATAACAGGATCAATTCCTGCATTTTTAAATGGTCTTAATCCATAAAAATCTACTATTTTCTTAATTGAGTAATTTTCACAGATATATTTTCTAAGCTTTTTCCCAGAATCGCCTTCCATAAAATACCTGGATGTGATTAATGAACATTTTCCTCCTTGTTTTAAACAAAGATTGGATTTTTTAAAAAAGGCATACATTAAATCGCTTTTACTTGAAAAAACATCTGAATATTCCTTTTTAATCTTCAAATAATATTCCCTATCAATATTTTTATGGCTGACATATGGAGGATTGCCGATGACAACATCTATCTCCTCTTCAATATTAGAAAATAAAAAATCTTCATTGTAAATATTTTTTTTTGATTCTTTTGCTAATATGTTTAATTTTTCCTTAAACTCACAGCACATTTCAATATTCGTCTCAAATCCATAGATATTATTGGAAATAATAAAATTAATTAACATTTCTTCCTTTAATTCAAGAGAATGTAATTCGTTAATTCGGGGCAAATTATACTTGAAAATATTATAGACATGCTCTATTATAGGAAACAAAATATTTCCTTCTCCACAAGATGGATCTAAAATCTTTATAAAAGGATTTTTGATTAAATCTTGGACGAGCAGCATGTTATTTATCATGAATTTTGAAATAGCATAAGGAGTATACACAACTCCATTACTTTTTTTAATATTCTTATATTTACTATCATGATTCAAAAATTCATTTATAATATTTTTCAAGCTATAACCTCCCTATGTATACCAGTATAATACAGTATATCACAAAGAGGGGAGATGTTAAAAATGAAAAAAATCTTTTTTAATCTCTTCATCGTTGTGTTGTTTAGTTTAAATATATACTCTTCTGACCTAAAAGAATATAGCATTCCAAATATCGAGACTCCTCCCTCAAGAAATACTATGTTAGTGTTAAAATAATTTTTCCCCTTAAGTTTATGCTTAAGGGGAATTTTTTACATAAATTCTTAAATTTTATTTATACTATGAGTGTGCACTTTTTGATACATAAAAGAAGGTGATCTAACAAATGAATAAAATTCTGCTGTTTATACCAGGATACAATTGTCAGAAACAAATAACGAGGGTTTTATCACAGCTTGACGAGAGTATTCTAAAGTTTATCGATGAAATCATATTTATAAACAATAGAAGCACTGATAACACTGAAGATGCTGTAAGAAAATTTATATTAGAGCATCAGGATATGCCAATTAAGATTTTACGAAATAAAGAGAATTATAATTTAGGGGGGTCCCATAAGATAGCTTTTAGATATGCTATTGACAACGATTTCGATTATATAGTCGTATTGCATGGAGATGATCAAGGTAATATCAAAGACTTTTATGATATTTTAAAAAGCTCAACCTATGAAAAATATGATTCTATTTTAGGAGCTCGTTTTAAAAGAAATTCTAAGCTCATAGGATATTCTAAATTTAGAATTTTCGGAAATAAAGTGTACAATTTCATTTTTTCTCTTGCTTTATTTCAGCCTATATACGACTTAGGATCTGGTTTAAATATGTATAAAGTAAGTAGCCTTAAAAATTGCTATTATGAAAAATTTCCTGATAACCTTACTTTTAACTATTGCATGATCATGGCAGCTAATTATTATAAGCAAAATATAAAGTTTATGCCTATATCATGGAGGGAAGATGACCAAGTGTCAAATGTTAAAATGGTAAGTCAAGCTTTTTCCGTTCTTTCTCTTTTGATGAAATATTTTTTTGCTAGAGGAAGGTTTATTAAATTAGAGTTAAGGCAAAAAGAATTCTTAAAGTACGAATATGACGATGTAACTTGCTTGCAGTAGGGTGGTGATTAAGTTTAAAGAGAAAGTATATAAATTTATCAGCTTATTAGTATTTTTGTGGAGTTTTTTCTGCATCTGCTTATACGCATATTATGGGAAAAATTTGGTGAATAATTTAGTTCATTTACGTTTATCCTTAATTCTTGGCTTAATCGTCTCATTTTTAATAATGCATGCGCTAAAATTTGCTCGCTATTATTTCATACTTTCAGAGTCAAAAATATCTCTTGCATCGTTTATAAGAATTTATATTTATGTTACATTTGTAAACATCATTTTACCATTTAAACTAGGCGAGATATACCGCTTCTTTGCAATCGGCAAAATAACAAACAGCTTTATTATTTCGTCTTTAAGCATTTTAACAGAAAGATTTTATGATACATTGATTATCTTATTGATCTTTGTCATATCACTTTTATTTTATGATGTGGAGATCTCTTCTGTGTGCATTATTCTCATGATTTTTGTCTTAGTTTTATATTGCATCTATAAAATGTTTAAAGAAACGATTTTGTATATCAATAGATATATTATTTTAAAGAAGAACAAAAGCATGGATATAGCCATTCTCAGATTCATTCACCATTTAAACACTTGGTATAACTATGAAGTTAGCATCATAAAAGGAAAAGGAATTTTAGTTTTTCTTTTCTCAATTTTTTCTTGGATTTTTGAATTTGCTTTTTTATACTTTTTATCTTATATTTTAGGCGTACTTTTTAATTTTAATTATCTTTACAATTATATAATTGGGATTTTAACCATCAATAGAAATTTAAATAATTCTCTCATGATATTATATATATTAATCAGCTCTTTGCTTTTTTTGCTTATCAACACTATTTTAATTTACTTTAGCAAAACGAAAAGAGGACATGATTTTGGATAATAAAAATGTTTTAATATATGATGATACTATTAAGCCTAACAAACTTATTAAAAAAATCGTCGGCAATGAAGATTTTTCTAAGATTGTTTATAAAAGGATAAATTTTGAAGAACGTATTAGGCATGAAATCGATAAATTATGTTTTTTTAATATTAAGTATAGTCTATATAAATCATCAGATTTTAAAAATTTACATCCTAAATGTTTTACAAATAATTATCAAATATTTCATTTATTTTCATATGCTATAATAACGAATGCTATAGAATTTGAATTTATGATGAATAAATTAGTCTATTCAAATTTTAATGTTTGTATAAAAGATAAGGGTATCCCACTTTTAATTTATTTTGCAAATGGAGTAAGTTATTACAATTACCTAGAATCATATTTAGAAAGCGGTATTAATAAAGTAGATTTTTCTGAAATTGATAATACTTGTTTTTGCAATATATCTAGTTATAAGGATTTTATTAAGTTTTTATCAAGTGGTTTTGATGCCAGATATTTTAATTCCCTTAGTGGAACTGAGTACACTGTGGTAAAAAGCTCCACTAATAAAACAAAAATGAGAAGTGAATATTTATATTATAGCTTAATACCTGATCATATGAAAAAGTGGTGTGTGTTTCCATATGATTATAAAGAGACTGAAGATAGCGCATCTTATACCATGGAAAGGATTTTTGTCACTGATATGGCTATTAGATGGGTTCATGGTGCCATAACCATGCCTGAATTTAATCTTTTTTTAAAAAAAATATTCTATTATATTAAGACTCGTGAAAAAG
>WQUF01000310.1 GCA_009785875.1 Oscillospiraceae bacterium
CCTCTAAATATTGAAAAAACTAAATTAGAAAATCTTTTAAATAAAATGCTAGATGTAGATACCTTAGAAAATCTAAAAAAAGTACAAAATGAAATCATCAACCTTAATTCTAGTGATATAAACACTTTAATAGGTAATGAAACTAAAGATAGATACATTGAACCTTCTTTTGAAAATACAAAAGAATCTTCTCTTGAAAATAAGACAATGCTTTCTCTTGAACATACAAAAGAACCCTCTCTTGAAAATAAAAAAAAGTTTTCTCTTGAAAATAAAAAAGAGTCTTCTCTTGAAAGTAAAAAAGAGCTTTCTACTGAAAATAAAAAATTGATATATGGTGCTTTATATGAAAACTTAAGATATGCTGCATTGATGCTGAATTTAGTTTCCCTCGAAAGAGTATTTGCAACACAAACAACATCAGTCAATAAATATTCTCAAAGAGGAATTTTTAAACAGGAAATTGTTATAAAAACTGACATTCCATCTGAAATCATAAATATGGTTTGTGGAAAAATAAATTCCATAGAAGATTATAGAGGCTCTAACATACTTCCATTTACTTTGTTAAATGCCGAGAAAATGGTGATGACTGAGGATTTTAAAAACGCAATCCATAGCATGTTGGAAGTTTCTGCAAAAGAATCCTTCAATTTAAAGGAAGATACCAGCGTTCTCGTTGGCGTAGACACTTCAAGTTCCATGTCAGTAAATGTATCAGATTCATTAAGTGCAATTGATGTAGCTTCCTTCTTTGGGGCACTTATAAAATCTTCTCATGAAGCTTCTAAAATATGTGCTGTAGCAACAACTTGTGATAAAGTAAATTTTACAAGTTCAAATATCTTTAATATGGCATACGATATCGAACGCACTGATGTAGGATATGGAACTTATTTTGAATCCATAATGAAAGAATATACTGATCAAAAATATATAATATTAATAACAGACTCTATGGCAGCAGATGATTTAGAAAAGTTGTGGATAAATGCTAAAAAACCAAAGGGTGCTAAATTAATTGTATGGCAACTGGCTGCATATAAAACCAAAATTTCCAAAGATCCTTCAGTTATATATTTAGCAGGATATTCTGATAGATTGTTATCTCTAATAAAGAGCATAATCGAAAGCGATGGTAATCAAATCGATGAAATAGAAAAAATTGATATTTTCAAATAAAAAGGTGCATCTCTGCATCTTTTTTTGTGCAAAGTATACAACAATGATACATTTTAGATGCTCTTATGATGATTTAGTCTTGTAATTTAAAGTTAAAGATATTCAAAATAGAATATTAGTTAAACAAACTCTAAAGAAGGGACAAAAAGATGAAGAAACTTACTTCCCTGCTCAGTTTATTTCTGACATTTGCACTTTTAATTTTTTATTTTAAAATTCCTGCAAATATTGTTAATGCGAGCTTAACCAACAATTACTCAGCTATCAATCCTTCGCCTCGAAAAGCATTAAGTTACCTCACTTTATTTGTACAATCTTATATATTACAAATTTTCACAGATCTTTTAGACGACTCATCAACAGCTACATCTCCAAATACTATGACGTTAATTACTAATACATCCGGTAATGTAACCGTTAGATCGAATACTACATATACTAATATATCTGATAATGTAACCGTTAAACCGAATACTACATATATTAATACTACAAGTATACAAATCATTCCAGAAGCAAATACAAAATATGTTGCATTAACATTCGATGACGGTCCCAATTCATCATTAACCCCTAAGCTTTTAGATGCACTTGAAAAATACAATGCAAAAGTTACTTTTTTCATAGTTGGAAATATGGTTAATAATTCAAAAGATGTGGTTAAGAGAGCCTATGATTTAGGAAATGAAATAGGAAGCCATAGCTATGACCATAAAGATTTTACAATATTATCAAATACTGAAATAATCAATCAAGTTAACCAAACATCTGCCATAATAAAATCAGTTACTGGCACAAATCCTACTTTAATAAGAGTTCCTTATGGTACTCATGATGATAATGTAAATAGCAAACTAAAATCACTTGGCCTTCCCATTATCTTATGGAATGTAGATCCAATAGATTGGGACTGTGATGATGCAAATTTAGTGTATGAAAGGGTGAAGGATAATTTAGATGATGGAAATATTGTTCTAATGCATGATACTCATCCAACAAGCATAGATGCTGCAGTCAGAATACTAAAAGATTATAGCAATAATGGATATAAATTCGTAACAATAAGTGAGCTTGCTGCTTTAAAAAAAGTACAATTAATACCAGGAGGGACATATTTTAATTTTTAAAAGAATTATTTACTTACTGCCCTAAGGCTAACACAGGGCAGTTTTACTTTTCTTCTTTTCTATCTTTAATTAATAGTGCCGGCAATAGGACTCGAACCTACCACCTACTGATTACGAATCAGTTGCTCTACCTGATGAGCTATGCCGACATGCATTTTTAATATCCAAAGCTAATCTATCCACCATCATCTCCTGAAAAGCAGCTTTCTTTTTCAAAGTCATTTCCTGAACTAATTCCTTCAATTCAATAGATCTAATAGACTTAAGCTTGTTGATTCCAATATCATTTATATCCACATCAGAAATATTCTCTAAATAATCATACACCCCAAATCTCCAAAAAACAAGTTTTTCTCCATATCTGTTTTTTAGCCTCTCCGCAATAGAAAGCCCTCCTCCGTCAAAATCCCCAGAATAATAAATTATAGAGCCGTCGCATACTAGCATATCTAATAGTATCTGAGAAGCAAGCCTCAGCTGTCCATTAGTACAGACAAGGGAAAACTCCTCAACTTTTAAAATATCGCAAATAGCAGAAAATGCATTTGGATTTTCCACCACAAAGACCTTGTCATCAATCGCCTCTGCTCTTCTTATGGTATCCAAATTAGATAGAGTTATTACAAAGTCTTCATTTAAATCATTAAACCCTTTAAATGCAACATGCTCCTCTTGCTTATTGAAAAGCCTGACACCTTTAATTGCAGTAAAGCTCGATATTTTATCAGAGACTATTCCAGCTAAATAGTAGAGTTCTGAAACTTCCTCTGCATTAGAATGACTTTCCATATCAAAAATGAACCCAATGCCCTGAAGAAACAATCCACCAGCAAATGTTCCCCTATCAAAAAAGTGAGGATCCTTTGTGATCAGAGTAGCAAAAACTCCAAGCCTCAAAAACCTGCCATCTTTATAAGGCAAAGAGTTGATGCCTAAAGCCACAAATTCAATATCTCTTTTTAAAGCCTCTCTGCTAGCTTCAGAATATTGTCTCACAATAGCTTGATACCCAAATTTTTTAAAAGAAACCATCTCAGTGAGCCATAAGAATGCATCAGTATTCTTAAATTCCTCTATTATGATATTAAAAAAGTCTTCTCTTTGCGCATAGAACTTTTCCCGAGTCTCTTTATTTGTCACCAGTTTTTCTTGAAAATAGCCTTCTAAAAACTCAATAAAATCGATGCTCCTAAACTTAGTTTCATAAAAAGCATCAGCGATGGACTTAATGCTTATGGAACAATTTCCTTCATCAAATGATTTTCTCAAAAAACCTCCCAAAGCTACTTTCTCATCGCTAGTTAGGCAATCTAAGACCACATTGCCACCAATTTTCCCTAAGACCTTAAGTTTTTCCCAAACCTCTCTTAAAAGCCTATGAAGACCCTTTTTCTCTTTAAAGTACTTTATGCATTCTTGTTTCAAGCTCATCTAAACCACTAATTCCCTCATTATTCCATTCCATTTGTATCTAATTATAGTGACTATGTCAGAATTATTTGGACGCTTTAAATCGCATATTGAAAGCGACGGTACAGATCCATAGCATCCCCATAAAACCTGAGAATTTATTAAATAATTCAGATCCAAATCTTCTAATAGCTTAAACATGCTGCCTATGTTCACATCATCAACACCAGCAAATGCTTCGTCTAATGATATTATCCTTAGAGCATCAGGTTCTGCTGATTCGTATCTTGCATAAACTGCAGCAAACAAAGGAACATACATAGCCATAGCTCTCTCTCCTCCGCTAAGCCTGTAAAATACTCTGTCTGTGAGTTCCTTTTT
>WQUF01000311.1 GCA_009785875.1 Oscillospiraceae bacterium
TTTGTGGAAGAAACAGGCTTTTAGCTCTAAGATGCATTTATGAAAATAGCAGAGATGAAAAATACTTAAAGATCAAAGGTTAAAGTATAATATATAGGGACTTTAAAGTAAAAGCCTTGTATATAGCCAATTATAAGTATTAAGAAATTATTTAATGAATGAGAGAGATAAATATGAGACCATTAATAAAAATGCAGAGTGTGGTTTTAGACTGCAAGGAGCCGAAAGAACTTGCAAAATTCTATGTTGATTTATTGGGGGGAGAAATTGCCTTTGAAATTGAAGGATTCGTTATTGTTTCCATTCCAGGTGGAGCAATCAGTATTTCTTGCCAATTTGATGAAAAATATATACCTCCAATATGGCCATCATCATCTAATGAACAGATGATAATGGAACACCTTGATTTTACTGTTCAAGATATAGAAACAGCAGTACAATATGCATTGTCATTAGGAGCAACGAAATCATTGGTACAGTATTGGCAGCCGGGGTTTGGACCAGAATGGGTTACGCTTTTTGATCCAGCAGGTCATCCATTTTGTCTGTGTGGTCAGGATTAGTTTTTCCTGTCCTGATCAATCTGTGATGTTAGTATGTCTATCTCATCTGTTTCTTTACATCATGGTATTCAATTGATAATATGTCTTAATTAAGATTATTCTCCTTATAAAAGAAGGCTTTAAAGCTCTTCTTTTATTCCCAATTCGTGCTTTAAAGCTTTTTGCAAAACATTAGAAAAATTTAAACCTTGCTTTTCAGCTTTTTCATTTAACCATGATGGAATAGTTAAATTTTTTCTTACAGCTTTATTTTCTATTTCCCTTCTGTAAGCATCTGTATCTACGTCGACAAAAGTTATTATATCTTCTGCTTCCTTTTTATTTATGGTTTTAGATGGTATTGGTATTTCTTTTTTAACATCTTCTCTATCAACAATCCACAAACTTATAGCATCCCTTGCCATCTCTATAGCATCAAGTAAGTTTTTTCCTTCAGTATTGATTTTTAAATCTGGAACATATACAATTAATGCACGATGATCGGTACTTTCTGAAATTAAAATCGGATAAGCTGTTTTTATTTTTATCACTGCCTTTCTTTAATTTTTGGAGTCAAGTGGCTATTTAATGCCGTTCCTTGAAAGAATGTCTCGAGCTAAATCTTCATTTATATCTTTATGTCTTGGTATAGACTCGGTAGCAATTCCATCAGTGTATATATCGTGTTTGCTGCCATGTCTTACGAACCACCACCCATTTTTTGTTAATTTCTTTACTAGCTTCTGTCTATTCATATCAACCTCCTTAATTATATTATACGTATTTTATGCGCATAAATAAAGAGTTATTTTAAATTATAAAGATCTTCATAGCATAAATTGATACTTCAAAAAAGTTTTAAATTCATATTCTTCTGTGTACAGCTCTTCTGCTGTCATTCGAAACAACTTTAAGAATGGTGTGTGATCAAATTTGTTTCTTGCTGTACTAAACGCCTGTTGACTAGAGAATCCAAATTGCTTATCGGCAATCGTGCGATACCACGGCGTGCAGCGAGGTAAATATAACCGTCGTGTTCCATGATCTGTTTGATTTCGTTGTCGGGCAGCCCGTTTTCTTGTTTTATATATATACCTGATAAATTAGCATCATTGGGACTTGGGTTTGAAACAATCAAAATACCATCGTTTTCGGTAGCAATCCAAAGATGTTCAGCGGTGTCATAATAAAGCGTTCGTACCTTTGGTCCAGGCAGACCTTCATTCATGCCATATATCCTGTCGACGGAATAATTATTCTCCTGCTTTTGAACCACCGCCAGTCCGCCTCGCTCTAAAAAGCCGCACCCTATGTAATACTCGCCGTTTGGTATGGCACATATGCTTGTGATAAAACTGTGGGGCAATCCGTCTAAAACTGAAAGATAGGAAAATCTACCCTCATTGAGGATGGATAGCCCACATGGTGTATCGGTATGATAGTATGCGCCGAACCATAATGTCCCATCCTTTTCTGAATAGATCACATTGATCATATTATCGGTAAGCCCGTTATCTGTAGTATATGCCTTTTGGATGGAATAAACTCCGTTGGTTTCAGCAAAGAAATAAGCACCTCCCCATGTTCCTGCCCACAGACCGCCATCTCCTTGATAAAAGCAGTTAGCGCGAAGGTCGAGCAGTCCGTCTGCTAAGCCAAAGGTTTTCCATTCTCTATTTTGGAGCATTGAAATGCCACGGTTATGTGCAACCCAAAGGGAACCGTCCGGCATTTTATATAAAGCGGAGACTAGCTGCAAAATCGGACCGCCGGGAATTTCCACCTTTTTAATGAAAGCAAGGGTCTTTGAATCAAGAAGATACAAGCCGTCTGCACCGCCGACATAGATAACATCACCGTCTGGTAGCAGGCAGGAACATTCCCGGTCAGCGAGGGCAATTTCAATTCCCTCAAGCTTTGTTATAACAGGTTTGTCTCGTTTCAACCATAAAACCACAGCTAAAGCTACTACCAAAAGACCGGCAACAGTGAGTATTACGGCAATCCGCACAGAATAATTTCGTTCAATGTTCATGCAGCATTCCTCCATACATGTGGTAAACTGTATCCACCAAGTTCGTCAGCTCAGTTTCATCATGGGTCACATAGATAAGACCGCTTTTTTCTCTTCGTGTCAATTCTATGATGAGTGCTAATATTTCTCCTTTTAACTCTCTATTAAGATTAGTCAAAGGCTCATCCAAGAGCAACAGCGAATGAGGACGAAGCAGTGCCCGAGCGATAGCAACACGTCTGACTTCTCCATAAGACAGCTCACCGGGGCGACGGTTTCTCAAATCCTGGATACTGAGGCGTTCCAGCATTTCACAGCACCGGTTATCGTCTGGTTCTATAAGTTTAAGCGTTTTTTCCACCGTTATATGCGACCACAAGGCTGGCGTTTGAAATACCATGGAAACCGCCCTTATGTGAGGAGGTACCCATCTGGTTCCGGACACTATCTGGTCATCGATCTCAATATTTCCTGCACCTGGTCGCTCTAGCCCTGAGATCAACCTTAAAAGCGTGCTCTTTCCACAACCAGAAGGTCCAAGTATACCCACACGTCCGCCAGATTCCATACGAAGACAAAGCTCTCGCAGCACGGTATTTTTTTGATATGAAAATGATAATTTATCAATAAACAGTAAACTCATGATAGCCTCCTTCGCAATATAAAACGCAATCCCACAAGTCCGCCCATAAAAAGCGCACATGCAGCAAGCAGAAAAAAGCTTGTGGCAGCCACCAGATCACCAGCTCCGTAATGGAGCAAATTATATGTAGACAACGATAGAGGGCTTGAACCTGGCGGCACAAGCAACAAAGTCACAGCGGTTTCACCAGAAGAAAGTGTGAATATGCAGATTCCGCCAGAGATGAACGCTGGAATATAGGACGGCAGTGTAATGTGTAAGAAACCTGACACCCTGTTTGGCTGAAAGAGGCGTCGGGCATCTATAGAAGTCCTGTTGCTGGAACGCATCATAAAAAATATAGTCATAGCCGCAACTGGCATAAGCCGAATGGCATAACCGAGTCCCAGCAGCCATGATGTAGTGTACAGAGGTGTATTGATAAACAGTGCGATGAGTGCCACACCTATTATAGGACCCGGAATGGCCAGCGGAAGAATGATCAGACTGTAAGCCAGCCATCCAGGATACCTTCTGAGCCATACAGCTGCTGCGAATGCTGGAGGAAGCGTCATTAGCACCGCCATCCCTCCGTAGCGAAAAGTGTTCAGAAGGCTGCCAAAGGAATCTTTAAAAAGGGTAAACAGTGTTATAGGCGCAGGCAGGTTGAAAAACAGTGATGCTATAGGAACGACGACCAGTGCTAAGGTGACTGCTGCATATATCCGCCCTCTACTGGATTTTCTTTCATCCAGAGGAAGAATCTGTGACAGCACAAGCAACCGAAATGAGGAAAATCCGAGTGCGGCTACACAAAGCAATAACATCAAAAGTGGAAGTGCATAGAAAAATGTTTCTGTAGCATTTGACCGCACCGCGAACTGAGCATAAATATCCATAGCATATACATTGAACTGAAAGCCAGCTGGGATGCTGAAATCTCCTATCGAAAGAAGAAAGGTCAGCAGCCCGGCACTGATCAGAAAATGGCGGGATTGAGGAAGTATGATCGCCCGCAGCCGTGGGAATGGTGATAAAACAAGATCCGCAGCATCCCATTCTGTCCGGTCAAGTGTCTCAAGACCAAAGCCTACTAAAGCAAAGCACAGTGGAAAGAAATAAAACACGCTCACCCATATCGTCCCAAATATGCCGTAAAAAGGTATGCCGATACGATCAAAGAAAAAAATCCAACCTTGGGCAAAAATGCAAGTAGGGATAAGCATAGCTGTCAAAAGCCACGGTGCCAATATACGGGAAGTATGGCGGTTCATCATCAGCACTGCTGCAAAGGCAAGTACCACTGTTAAAAACGCCACGGTTATAGAAAGCCCCGCACTGCGAGCAAGGAGCAACCAAGTTCTGCCTGTCATTTCAAAAACAACTCCTCCATATCAACTGCTGCCATCGCTGAATTATCGTTGATCTGCTGCAAAGAAACATCCATTCGGCGCAGCGTGACAAATCCAAAACGGGGCGAGGTAATATCTTCAGGGAAATCCACAATATCAAACCAGCCTGATTCATAAAGTGCTTTTTGGGTTTTCCGGGATGTGATATATTCAAGTAGCAGTGCAGCATTACCAGGGTTGGGTGCTCCTGTGACGATTGCAACAGTGTTCGGCATTACCAGTGTGCCAATTCCGCTCCCTCCCTGATCCAAAAATACCATTTCCACCGGTTTATTATCCTTTACCGCAGAAAAAGCATCGTCGGTATCGGTGAGCCCCATTGCGATACGCCCAGCTGCTACCTGATCCCGCACTGCACCGTTACCCTCCAAAACGATGAATTTCGATTGCACAGCCTCATAAAATCTTTTACCCTCCTTGGAACCGAAAGCCGCATACAAAGCAGCCGCATGTGTGGCACTTGTCCCGAAAAGAGGATTAGCGATAGCCACCGTTCCTGAAGGATAATCTGAAATCAGATCAAAAATGCTCTTCGGCCATTTTAATCTATCATGCATGAGCTGGGTGTTTACAAGCAATACACGGGCACGACCTGCAAATGCTGTCCATTCCTGTACTACTCCTTCTGCGGAAAGGGATAGTATGATGGAAGACTCGCCGCTCCAGAATAAATCTGCCTGTGGTTGTTTTTTTTCAGCTCTTAAGCGATTAGCAAGCCCGACGGTTTTCTGGGATTCTATATCATAGACCGCACGAACATGTATACCTGTTTCCTTTTCAAATGCTTCAAATATCGGATGCGAATATATTTCATCCACTGATGTGTACACAATTATTTCATTGGAAACACGACTGCACCCTGAAAAAGGCAGGCAAAGAGCACACAAAAGCAGTACAGTTAAGAATCTATATCGTTTTAGTTTCGATGCATCCATATGTTCTCCATTAAAAGATCGTAGATCAGCGGCTTTGCGTCATGAAACTATAACCCTGTCTAAAGAAGGAACTCTGCCAATTATCATAGCCATTAACGATATCCTGGGCGGTCTGGAACAGCTGCTTTTCATTAAGCACTTTGAAATCCGAAGAACTGATATTTCCCGATTCAATTTGCCTCTTAATTTCTTTGTTCAAATTACTCAATATATCATTGATTTTACTAACTCTAGGGTCAATGCACACTCCTATGGAACCACCGGCTGAATTCGAGTTGCTACCAGAACCGGAACCACTACCTGTGCCAGAATTGCTACCAGAACCGGAACCACTACCTGTGCCAGAATTGCCACTTGAACCGGAACTACTGCCCGTGCCAGAATTGCCACCGGAACCAGAACCGCTGCCCGTGCCGGAATTGCCACCGGAATCGGAACCACTGCTAGTGCCAGAATTGCCACTGGAACTGGAACTACTGCCCGTGCCAGAATTGCCACTGGAATCTAAATCACTGCCGGAACCAGATTTACCACCTGAGCCTGAATCACTACCAGATCCAGATTTACCGCCAGAACCAGAATCACTACTGGATCCAGATTTACCGCCAGAACCCGAACTGCCGCCGTAATTTGGGCTGCTGCCGCTTGTACCCATAGCTCCGCCAGAGTCTTTACTAGGAACAGAGGGAGAACCACCTTCAGAGCCAGCCAAAGAATTGTTGATCTGTTTCGCTGCACCGCCCATTATATCCCCGAGAATTGGTATCGCCACACCTAAAGCACCTATTCCCGCCATGCAGGCATCATGACCTGGATTTGCAGAGAAAATGTCCGCCAGCACACCTAAAAGTCCAGACACAGTCCCAATAGTACCTAAAATACCTGGTACTATGTTTGCCATGCCGCTTGCAACGAGACCGAGTAACGCACCAAAAGCCGTTGCGATACTGCCCTCAAGACCGAATAATTCCATAAGTTTCGTGCCGGGATTTTTCAGCCAGTCACTGATATTTCTGCCAGATTCGCTCCAGCCACCGTCGTCTGCAAAAGTCGACATATTCAGAGGAGCTAAGAGCATACATACAAATGCCAATATTAGAGCTGCCTTTGCTGCTTTGACTTTCATTGGGGTAAACTTAGATTTGTTTAAAAACCAAATAAACAGCAGCACACCAGGCAACAGCAGAAAAACCACACGTGACCACATATGGTACTCAAAAATGAACCAGGTAAAAAGTGTTACGACAACAGAAATGATCATGCCCACAGCAAAACCTCCGGTAGCACCAATAGCCGATTCCGCTCTTTGGCTAAGTTCTCGTTTTTTAATGCGGTTCAAATCCATTTTTGAGGCCATGAAAAAGATCATCAACTTGCTTCCGTATCGATTGGAAACTGAAATGAGCGTCCAAATTGCCAGTACCACGATGGTGACTGGATTTAGAATTAAAAAGCTGAATACCAAAGCCAACGCTATTCCAAAACACTGAGCCCCATTCTGCTCCATGGTCATATACTTGAATATCGTTTTCGGAAGCCCGGCAATGTCCTTAAAAAATCGTTTACCTGTACGGATATACATGAACATAGAAATAAGAAACATCGGCAATACTATATATAAGGGCGTAGCAAGGAAAGAAGTCTTTATTTCTCTTGGTAAATGGAAAATTTTATCTAAAACAGAAAAGAATTGCAAGCCCTTAAAAATTTCAAGACCGCTATCTTTCGTAATAGTGATGTATGGTAAAAGGTTGCCGAAAAAATTGAAAATACCGCCTTTATTAACCCAACGGCTGACATGATAAGTATCTGCAATGATCCCCTGAAATATCATCGTCCATATGGTAAATAATCCGATAAACAGGATGAATCCTAAAATTTTAAACAGCAAAGTTCGCTTCCAGTCTTTCTTAAGATATTGCCAAATCTGGCGAATCTTATCAACAACTATATTGCCCAGTGATTGTGGACCTGGCTGTACGAAGGCGGCTATAATCTTCTCTGGTATATTAAAATTGCTTGACTCATGTTCTTGAATAGGTGGTCCTCCAGCTGTTACGGGGTTCGTCTTCTGTAGTTGTACAGGTTGTTTCTGCTGAACAAACGGTCGTGTATGCTCTATCTCCTTGGATTCCATTTGTTTAGTAGGTTGTTCCGCCGCATGACCGCATTTACTACAAAATCTTGCTTCTTTTTCAAGTACTGCGCCACAGTTAGAACAAAATGCCATCACTTTTCCTCCTTATAACTAAATATACTTCTTTAGATTTATTTTTTTACAGTTACTGTGATAGTCTTGGTAACTGTAACTTTATTTGAACCAGTGACCGAATAAGTTAATGGATAAGAACCAGCTTTTTTAGTGTTAACAGTTCCTTTAACAGTAACTTTATTAGTTAAGTCAGTACCTTTCCCTCCATTATCTTTAGCAGTGACATTATTCAATAAATTGAACTTACTACCAACTTTTATAGTAACACTGTTAGCATTGATAACTGCATTTTGCTGAATATTAGATTTGTTAGTATTTTTTTTGGGTTTACTTGTAGTGTCTGATACATGTAAAATATAATTTGTGGTATTAGGCACTAGTGCAGGAGCTGTATTACTTGTAGTATCTGAAACATGTGTAATATAACTTGTAGAGTTAGGTACTAGTGTAGGAGCTGTATTACTTGTAGTGTCTGAAACATGTGTAATATAACTTGTAGAGTTAGGTACTAATACAGGAGCTGTATTGCTTGTAGTGTCTGAAACATGTGTAATATAACTTGTAGAGTTAGGTACTAGTACAGGAGCTGGATTGCTTGTAGTATCTGAAACATGTGTAATATAGCTTGTAGAGTTAGGTACTAATACAGGAGCTGTATTGCTTGTAGTATCTGAAACATGTACAATATAATTTGTAGAGTTAGTTACTAATACAGGAGCTGGATTACTTGTAGTATTTGATGCTGCTGAAGTTAATCTCGGAGTTGTGATAGTAAGTGCTAATGAAAACATTATAGCTATTGACAGAAACAGGACAAAGGATTTCAAAAGTAGCTTTTTCATAACCATTTAATTCTCCTTCTCGGAAATAAGTTACATTAATTATATCATAATAAGCTATATTATATGCATATGCTTAGTATAAAAAATTGTTACAGATTTTATAGAAAATTATTTTATATAACCAGTAACAATTTTTAAATAACTGCTTAGTATATAAGGGGAATAAATCATTGAAATTTCAATAACAGAAATATATACTCTAAAGTAGAAGACTTAGGACAGGAAGGTGATTTGTATTAATAAAGATGATTTTTTATCAGAATTGGATAAACTTATTAAGTATGAACCTAAAGAATCATTAAAAAAAATAGTTTTAGAGCTTGCACAAAATATAGAACGTGATAATTATGATGATTTACTTGAATCTTTGAAAAAGCCGAAGAAAGCTATATTACCTATTCAGAAAATTCAAAGTGTAAATTTACTGGATAAAACTTTAGAGTTGTGTAAGAAAATAGAAGATGGAAAATATCAGTTTAGATATGGATATGGAAATAATTATTGGGATTATGATCATTTAGTCGATAAAGATGGATTAAATATTGAGATTAAAAGTATCCTTGAGGATTGTATAAGTTATGTGCTTAATAAAAGATATGAAGAATCATTGAAAGTTTTTGATGCTTTATTTGGCTTTAAAATACCAATGGATTACTATGAAGATGTTGATATAACTGCTTTAATTAATCACTTTATAAAAAAATATGATTTAAACGATATCCTATTGTATTATGCATATTCAGCGATTATGGCTTTAAAAGGCAATGAAAGATGCGAAAAAATATTTGATATTGAAATAATCGCTTATTGTAAAATTAATATTGCAGATGTAGAGAAAGTTAGTACAATCGATACTCCTGTTAAGATTGAGTTTGCAAAGGAATGGGTGGATTTTCTCAAGATGCAGGATTTAACAGTGAGGGAACATATGCTCATTGAGGCAATAAAATTTAGTGGTGGCACTCAAGGCTTGAAAGATTTTGCTCTAGAATTTGGTGTACAGTTTCCTTATATCTATATTGAACTTATTGAAACTTTAAAAGATGAAAAAAAATATAGTGAAGCAATTGAAATAGCCATGGGAGTTTTAGGGAAAAATGAAATAGATAGTAAATACCGTGTAAAAACTGCTGATTTGTTATATGGTCTTGGATATAAAATTGATGATAGTGATATCATAAGAAAAGGTATTGTCGAGGGATTCAAATTATCTTTAGATTTAAGCCATTTTATTAATCTATATGAGTTAAAAGATGCGCAATTGATTAAAGATATGGTAGTTTATATGGACGATAAAAATGTTAAAAATCTTTATATTCATTTCTTAAATGGAGATTATGAATTGGTCTTTAATGAATGCAAGGATAATAAGAGTAAAGAATCTATGGTACCTTTATTCATCGCACTCCTTAAGAAAAATGTGAGCTTAAATAATTATAATAAAAGTACAATTGAATACGATTATCTCCAAGAATATATGTCAGATGATTTTGTTGAGTTATTAGACTCTAGTTTTTTAAAATTATCAGATTTAGATTTTGAAAAGTATAAAGACTGGTGCATTTCTGTAATTGATAATAAAGTGGAGGAAATTGTAAAAGGTCAACAAAGATCAAATTATAATAATGCTGCTGCATTGATAGTATCTTTCGCAGAACTGATCCTTTTAAGTGACTCCGAAGCAAATGCAGAAGCGTTTATACAAAAATATAGGGATAAATATCCGAGGCACAATTCATTCCGTGCAATTCTCAGTGATTGTATTCAAAAAGAAAGGCTTAAAATGTCATTTAAGTGATGATGTTGGAAATTTCGCTTGTTACAAAAATATTTAAAAGTTATCAAGTATATTCAAAAAAACTAGAATAATAATTTAAACAAAGTTGGAATAAATTTACTTCATTTGGTTAGAATCATAGATATATTTTCTTGTAGAATCCTATGATCAAGAAAGCATAAACTAAATGGTAGAAGGATGAAAATTATGCTCAGAGCATATAAAACAGAAATAAATTTAAACCAAGAACAAAAGATACAAGTCAATAAAACGATTGGTGTATGTAGATATATATACAATTTTTATTTAGCTTATAATAAAGAGATATATGAAAAAGATGGCAAATTCATTTCAGGGA
>WQUF01000312.1 GCA_009785875.1 Oscillospiraceae bacterium
CTTTATTACGTATCAATCCCCTTTCGGGGCAATTTCTATTTTTGCCTGCTAGAAATAGAAATTGCCCCGAAAGGGGATTGATACGTAATAAAGTATGTTACTATTCCATCGATATTTACTACTAGAAATAGAAATTGCCCCGAAAGGGGATTGATACAACAAGCATGCACAAAATAGAGCAACAAGAATCATGCTAGAAATAGAAATTGCCCCGAAAGGGGATTGATACATACCACTATGGTTATCTGGCATTCCACTATCCCAATCTAGAAATAGAAATTGCCCCGAAAGGGGATTGATACAACTCTATTATTATAGAGGAATTGTGGTTCTCCTTCTAGAAATAGAAATTGCCCCGAAAGGGGATTGATACATCACTTTCTGTATTGTGATTTTTCAAGTAATACCCTAGAAATAGAAATTGCCCCGAAAGGGGATTGATACATCGTCACTCTCAACGCATCCTGATATATCTAAGTACCTAGAAATAGAAATTGCCCCGAAAGGGGATTGATACAGTCTTTGTTATAATCGCATTTTTTAGTTCTATCATCTAGAAATAGAAATTGCCCCGAAAGGGGATTGATACACACTGCAAGCGGTGTCCTTACATTCGTTTAAAAGGATGGATTTGCTTTTTCAGGATATAATTTTGATGAAAATGGAAAACATGTTAGCTTAAAAGCTGAAAATTCTTTAAAGAAAAGATTGGAAGATAGATTTGAAAATAATACTTCTTTGAGCATAGAAGATAAAATAAAGGATTTGGAAGATGTTTTTAGAGGTTGGAAGCAATATTATAAATCTGACTCTTATAGCATTAACAATTTTTATGAATACCTCATATATATAAATGAGGCTGATAAAAATTTAAGCAAAGGACGCATATTAAAAACCGATAATGATAAAGATTTTGATGTTTATATAAATATGACACAGGACTTTGCATCTAAGATAGCGGATTTTGCATCTAATTATGGACTCGTATCTTATATCGAAGATAGTGGATGCAGAGGAAGACACGTTTGGGTTTTATTTGATCAGTGGATAAGCAGCGATAAAGCTTATGTTTTAGCGAAATTTCTTTCAAGTCCTTGCACTGCAAATGACGATATAAGCATAGAGATATTTCCAAATGGGGTGAGAACTAAACAATTTGGACAAATAGTAAAGCTTCCGCTGGGGATACATAAAAGAACCGGTAGAAGATCCTGTTTTTTAACTAAAGATGGGTTTATCTATGATGATGAAAAGTCTCTTATAGATTCTATGGTTAAAAATGATGTGAATATCGTAGATAAAATCGTAACTACTCAATGCAATGTTTTGAGCAGACAAGTATCCATGCCTGTGATACCTAATTTAAATAGAGATATATCTGAGATTACTTCTGACAATAATTTAATATGGTCCGTGTTAAATGGTTGCTCTATTATAAGATATTTATGCTTTAAGGCCAAGGATACTGCATATTTAACTCATGGTGAAAGGCTCACACTTCTTTATGTGTTCGGGCACATGGATGAGGAGGGCGGGAGCTTTTTACATAGCATCATAGGATTGACTTTAAACTATAACTACGCTGTAACCGAAAAATTTATAAATAAAATACCGGCAAAACCAATAAGCTGTGTAAAAATAAGGGATCAGTATAAAGATTTAACTGCAGGATTGGGGTGCAATTGCAGCTTTAAGCTCGTGAAGAATAGTTATCCATCTCCTGTTTTACATGCTCTAAAGGAAAAGGATGATAATAAGATCACCTTACCAGTAAGTCTTGTGGAAGATTTGACTGTTGAAGACAAGAAAACATTTGAAGATAAATTGAATGTTCCAAAGCAAACAGAGGAGTTCGTAAACAATTTGATCGAGCTTAAAAAGAAAAAACGAGCTTTGGAAAAGGAAATAGGTTTGTGTGAAAATCAGTTAAATCAAATATTTGACAGCTTAAAAATTGATAGCTTGGAGGCTTCAATTGGAACACTTGTGAGGCAAAGAAAAGATAATAAAATATATTGGAATCTTGAATTATAGATATTATTAAGGGATAATTGGGGCTTATTTATCCCTTAATTTTATGTTAAAAATGCAAAAAAGTATTGGAAATAGATATAATTTATGTTATAATAAAATCAAAGTATAAATTAATTTTTTAGGTTTTTTTCCGGTTTATAGGAGAACACTGAAGCTGGAATTTACTTATGGCGGAAATCTTGTTTCTATGATGACGATAGAGCAAGGTATAGGTAAGTTCTATATGTAGCATTAATGTAGCAACCGAAAGATGTGTCTTAAGCTATCAGTTTGGCGATCAGTAAAATTTTTAGGTGTGAGGGACCGGGTTTCCTGCATTAAAAAATTTATAATGTGTGTTTTTAAAGGTCTATTTTTAGAAAAAGGGGTAAAAATAGGTACCTTGAGTTAGTGTACAAAAAAAATGAGAAAAAGTAAGAAAAATACAGCGATCCCTCGAATGTCTTGAGGTGTTAAAAAGGGGGTACCTTAGGAGGGCAAAAAAGGAGCAAAAATGGTTAAAAAAGTGCGTTTACATAAAGTTTTCATAAAAAATGAGACCAAAAATGGTCAAATGGGAAAAAATAGAAAATCCTTCGAGTTTCATAGGTCTGAAACCGTTGGGGTGCAAGGGGTAAAAATGGGTGGCCTAGAAAAGATAATTCCCCTGAAAAGGGATTGATACATTTCTTCTAAACCGTAGTGAATATTGAACAATAATAATGGTAATAGTGAACAATATAGAGTTGTGGTATTTGAAGGTTTTGCGAAGATTCAAAGTGTTTTAGTGAAAAGACATTAGATTTTATAGCTCTAAATTGAAAACAATAAAAACAAACAAAGAAATAATCTTACCATAGTGAGTAAAGGACATGTGAGACAAAGAAAAGTTGATAGAATATATTGGAATCTTGAATTATAGTTATTATAAAGGTATAAATAAGTGAAATTAGGTTTATTTATCCCTTAAATAATAAGCAGTGAATCAATAAAACCAATTCACTGCTCATTGTTATCTTATTCATTGTTTATTTGAGGTACAATTGCCAATTTATAACCTAATACTCTTAATACTTTAGTTAAAGTATCAATTTGAGACATTGATTCCATTTTTTCAAGCTTTGCAATTGTTGGTTGCTTTAAACCTGTTAATTGCGCCAATTTTTCTTGAGTTAATCCTTTTTGTTCTCTTGCTTCAATTAATTTTCCGGCAAGTTCGATATTAAACTCAATCTCTTCTTTTTCTTCTGGTGTTAATAAGCTCGGATCATTCCATATATTATCAAAATCATCAAAATCAACTTTGTTTAATTCATTTGGCATTTTCTTCAATCCTTTCTTTAAAATCCTTTAAATTATTTAAAGCTTTCTCAATTTCTCTTGAAGGAGTTTTTTGTGTCTTTTTAGTGAATTGATGTAGCAATATAAAAGTATCATTTTCAAAATAAACAAAGAATATTCTGTCATTTGAAGGTCTTAACTCCCATAATTGTGTTCCATTTATATGTTTGATTGCTGGCTTGCCAATTCTTAAACCAAATCTTTTTAATAATCCAATGTACTCAATTGCTTTTTTAAGCTTTATCCTTGAATCTTTTGTTTTATTTTTTTTTAACGCTTCAATGTATTGCGTTATAGGAGAATTGTTGTTTTTATCTCTATAAAATCTTATATAGTACATTATTATTTCCTCACCTATATTGTTACAACATTACAATTAGTAGTAAAACAGCCTATTCTTAACCTAATTATAACACACTTTAAAAACGTATTTCATATTAATAAGTTTAAATTTTTTTTGTAAATTTTATATATGGATAAATAAGTGAAATGCAGCTTATTTATCCATATAATTTTAATTAAGTAAGTGGATAAAACACAATAAAAAATATTATCCTTGAATTTAGCATAACCTAACTCTACTTTTCACTATTACAATTATTCATTTTTCATTTTTCATTGCGACGAAGGAGCCTACTTGACTCCATTTTTTAAAAAGTATAGCTAGAAGTGTTACACTTTTTATAAAGAATTTGCAGACAAGATTCCACAAAAATCCACATGTGATT
>WQUF01000313.1 GCA_009785875.1 Oscillospiraceae bacterium
AGAATTTAAAGAAAAACTGTTTCAGAATTATTGGAAAGGATCGCAGGCTTTTGGTGTTTTAGTAAATGATAATCTTATTGCTTGCATAGAAATATGGAAAGAAGTATGGTCAAAGAGATTGCGAGTAACGGAGATTTGGGTAGAGGAAAGCCATCGACGACAAGGTATAGGTAAAGAACTGATTACTCATGCAAAAAGGAAAGCAAAGGAATTTGATTGCCGTGCTTTAATCCTTGAAACTCAGTCGTGTAATGAAAATGCCATCGCATTTTATCTATCGCAAGGACTCACATTCTTCGGTTTTGATCGCAGCTGTTATGGCAATTATGATATTGAAAAACGAGAGGTCAGGATCGAACTTGGAATATATTTGGAGGAAAATAATGAGAAGTGAACAAGAAATTATCGATTTGATTTTAGATGTAGCTAAAACTGATGAGCGCATTAGAGCTGTGCTACTAGTTGGTTCACGTGCTAATCCAATGGTACCTAAAGATATCTATCAGGATTACGATATAAGCTATTTTGTAACTGACATACATCCATTTTACAATAATCCAGCATGGTTTATAGAAAAGTAATGTGTGATTTGTTTCATAGCTTAGCTTTACAAGTAGCTATACATTTTGAATTTAATTATCGACAAGAAGAAGAAGATGGAATACGTGAGTATTTGAGGATGGTGATGGAAAAATTGTATGAATGACCTTTATGTTCAATGGATTGATAATATTCCTTTTAAGCTAAAAAATCCCTTTGATACTGAATTTATTCATAAATATGGTACAGTCTTTAAGGTATTTGATGGTCAAGATTCTGGCAATCTATGTTTTGGAGTAAAAGATGGTGATAAAAGATACTTTGTCAAATTTGCAGGAGCACCAACTGAGCAGTACAATGGTAAAATAGAGGATGCTATATTGTGTCTAAAGTCTATCGTACCAGTTTATAGAGATTTGGAACATCCAAATTTGATTCATTTTGTTAAAGCTGAAGAAATAGGTGGTGGATTTGCAGCTATATTTGATTGGGTAGATGCTGAATGTATGGGTAAGCAATATCCTCTATCTCATAAAAAGTTCATGCAAATGCCATTGGAAAAGAAAATGGGTATTTTTGAGGATATCGTCATGTTCCATATTCATGTTGCTCGCAGTGGTTATGTGGCTATTGACTTTTATGATGGCAGTATCATGTATGATTTCGAAAACGATAAAACTGTCATCTGTGACATTGATTTTTATCAAAAGGTGCCTTACTATGGAGATATGGGTCTTTGGGGATCTAAAAGATTTATTTCACCTGAAGAGCATACAGATGGTGCAGTAATAGACGAAGTTACCAATGTTTACACCATGGGTGCTACTGCTTTTGCGTTATTCTCAGACAGCAACCGCAATCAAGAAGTATGGCCACTTAAGAAGAGTTTATTCGATGTTGTTAAAAAAGCCGTAAGCGATGATCGGAGTAAACGTCAGCAATCTATACAACAATTTTTGGAGGAATGGAGAAATGCAAGGCTATAATTCTACTTTTTATGGGGACGAAAATGAATTATTTTGGTCTGATTTAAATCAAATTAAATTTCATATAAACATAACTTTGATTCAATTATTTGTAAATATCTTTTCGGTGACCGATTTCTAGAACATAAATAATCACTTTGCAATCTGAAATATTGGCGATTATTCGGTAGTCCCCAATTCGATATCGCCATTTGCCAGATAAATTAGCTGTTAATGACCGACCATATATTCGAGGATTGTCACATCCTTCCAGGTTTTTGCGAATCCATCCAACAATAATTGCTTGTTGGAACTTATCAAGTTTCTTTAGCTGTTTTAATGCCTGTTGTTCTACTATTACCTTATACTTCATCAAGCCCTAGCTCCTTTTCAACTTCATCAAGTGTGTGAAACTTTGGATTAGGATTTTCAAGTGCTTTATTAAGAAGATTAAGGTCGTATTCTTCCTCAATAGCGTCCATTACAGATTTTTTAATGAAATCAGTAACAGTCATTCCAAGCATAGCGGCATAGTGCTTAATAAGATTTTCTTCTTGGTCGGTAACCCTGATAGATATTGCCATAAAATCACTTCCTTTCTGTAATACATTGTAATACAAATATAGGAGGTTTTCAAGAGATATCACAAAGAATATTTGGAAATTATTTTTTCAAGTGGAGTTAGGAAATGAAAGTATTATTTGCGACTACAAATAAAGCAAGAGTAAAATATTATGCTCTAAGGTTAAAAGAAAAAGGAATCGATTTAGTTACATTGGACGATTTGGATATAAGTGCTATGCCTAAAGAAAATGGCAACAATCCTTTGGGCAATGCGATTATTAAAGCTAAAGAATATGCGAGATTAAGTGGATTATTAACTATATCTATTGATGATGGCTTATTTCTTGACGGCATCCCTATAGAAGAGCAGCCAGGAACGCATGTTAGAAGAGTCAATGGGAAAAGATTAAATGATGAAGAGATGATAGAATATTATACAGGATTAGTTAATAAATATGGTAGTGCCGGTGAATTAAAAGGGCATATTCTTAAAGGTATTGCGGTTGTTTTTGGCGATAATCTGGAATCATATCAAAAAAAGTTACCAAGATGTTATACGAACAAACAAAGTAAAATTATTGATGAAGGTTATCCATTGTCTTCAATACAAATGATTTCAAAATTTAACAAGTTTAAATCTGAGCTTACCAGGGAAGAAGAAAGTATCACTATTGATTTAGAGCAAAAAGAAATATTTGATTTTATGATGAATGCTATAGAAAAGTTATCATTCTAACTTTTCTCACGATGACACCGTGTCAACATGAGTAGATTTAGATTATCTTTATTAGAATGGTAATTTATATAAAACGAACTCAATTTTTCAAGCTTTTAATTGTAATAAGGAGAAGATTGAAAATGAAAAATCTGAAAATATTAATAACGAACAAGCCATTTACACTTAATTTAATAAATATGGTTATTTCATGTATTGGGAATAGGTTAACATTTTTAGTGATAATAAAGATAATGATGTTTGGGAATTTTCAAGTTTTAGGTGTTGGTGCTGTTTCAATTATAAAAATTCTTCCAATGGTTTTATTTTCAGCATTTGTTGGTAAATTTGTTGATCGTTCTAATAGAGCAACTATTTTAATTTGGACAGATGTTTTAGAAGGTATCACTGTTTTATCTTTAATTTTTTTTCAAAACCCTATATATGTTTTAATTATATTTTTGATTAATTGTACTATAGATATTTTTGCAGATGTTGCTCTTTTTGCATATTATGAGCAAATACTTGAAAAAGAAGAAATACCAATTGCTAATTCTATTCAAAACGGTGTTGGTAGTATTATTAATATTTTAGGTCCTGTAATTGCAGCAATTATAGTTGCTGCTTTTAATAATGAAACTGCTTTTTTTATAGATAGTATGACGTTTTTCATAGGTGCAATTTGTACAATATTATGTAAATATTATTATCATAAAAGTGGAGATGTCAAAAATATAAAGAAAGATAAGGAATCATTAAAAACTTCTTATAAAATAGTAAGTAAGAACAAAAAGCTGAAATATATATTATTGATACTTGTAGTTGTTACCTTTATAACAGAACCTCAAGGTCCATTAATGTTTATATTTGGAGAAGAATATTTGAATTTGAATGTATCCCAGTCATCATTATTTATTTCTGCAATTGGAGTTGGTGCTTTTATAGCAAGTGCTATTTCATTAAAGAAAGCAAAGCTTGTAGATAATATGAATGCGATACTTGCAGTTGTAATGTTAGATGGTTTGGCTCTAATAATTCTTACAAACATAAAAAGTTTTATTGTAGCTTTAATATGCTTTGGTTTTTTTGGAGTTACATCAACAATATTCGGACTAACTATACGAAATACGATTCAACTTGATGTTTCAGAAGAAGATATAGGAAAAGTATATGCATTTAAAAATATGATTATTTCTCCAATTAAAGTAATATCTATGATTCTTGGATCATTACTAGTAATGTACTTTACTACATCAATCAATATATTTAAATATTCAGGATTTTTAGAGGT
>WQUF01000314.1 GCA_009785875.1 Oscillospiraceae bacterium
TTGGATAAATTTATTCAAAGCGAAGGGATAAATTACGATGATATCTATAGCGTTTCTTCCAAAATAAATGGAAACTATTATGGTCTTCCATTCGACGTAACTCCTTGGTTTGTTATGATAAATAAATCCATGTTAGATGCAGCAAATCTTCCTGTCCCCAGCTTAAATTGGACATGGGATGATTACAAGACTTATGCTGAAAAGATGACTACCGGAAGCGGACAGGATAAAGTATATGGATCTTACTTTCATTCTTGGCAAAACTATGATTTAATGGGCGTGTACTCAACTAAATTAGATAATGCGTATTATAAAGCAGATGGTTCATTAAACTTTGACGATCCTAATTTAAGAGATTGGTTGCAATTTAGATACGATTTGGAAAATACAAGTCAAACATCTGTGTCTTTGTCAGATGTCACCACAAATAAGTTAGCATATAGAGCAGAATACTTTAATCAAAAGGTAGCTATGGTGCCTACTGGTGCGTGGATGCTTGCAGAAATTAAAGATACCAAAACATGGCCTCATGATTTTCAAACTGTCTTTGCTCCTCTTCCTAAATGGGGATCAAATGGAGTAGAAGGATATACATTTTCTGATACAAAGATGGCAAGCATACCTGTAACTGCAAAATATCCAGAAGAAGCATATAAATTCCTCCGCTTTTATTCCACTGAAGGAGCTTATATCAGAGCTGGCGGACTTACAGCTGAAAAGAATATGGATTTCAATAAACTATTACCACAGATAGTTGGTGCTAATCCAGATGCATTATACGATATGACATCTCTTAAAGCAGTTTTACTAAATCCTAAACTTGTAAACAATGCTCCTATGACGATTCCATCTTATAATGCTGAAATAGATAAAATGTTTGTCGCAGAATGTCAAACGTATCTTTTAGGGGGAGAGACTCTAGACCAGTGTATAAGCAATTTAAAAACTAAAGGGCAAGATATAGTGAGTAAGGCTCAATAATTTAAACTAAAGGGCTATATATGATGTTATGTAGCCCTTTTTATTTAATGATAGTTTACTTTATGGAGGTAATAAATGGAAAATAAAGATATAACTAATTTTCAAGAAGGCATTCATAAATCTGATTTCGATGCAATCTATAATTCAAAGATGATTGAAAGCGAGAGTTTAATAAATGATTTTTATAGAAATAAAGAATCCCTGGATGGTGATTGGAATTTTGCCATAGATCAATATGATACTTGTCTTAGGTCTAAGTGGTACGAGGAAAGATATTGCGATGATGATGGAAATACTTTGCCAGTGGATTTTAGCTTCGAAACTTGGGATAAAATAAAAGTCCCTTCCTCGTGGAATACTGAAGTGGAAAAGCTTTTCTTATACGAAGGTTCCTTGGTCTATACTCGTCTGTTTAATTATAAAAATAAGGGCGAAGCTCGTGTCATTTTAAAATTTGCTGGCATAAACTATGAAGCAAAGGTATTTTTAAATAAAAAATTTATTGGAATGCATAAAGGAGGATCTACACCGTTTTATATTGAAGTCACTAACATATTAGAAGATGTGAATAGGATATTGATCGTAGTTAATAATACGAGAAAATCGGATCGGGTACCTATGGAAAACACCGATTGGTTTAATTATGGTGGCATATATCGCAGTGTAGAGATTTTAAGGTTGCCTGAGACTTTCATCAAGAATTTTTATATTTGCCTCTCAAATGATGGAACATTTAAAAATATAGATGTAGATATTAAATTAGATGGAGAAATCGAAAATGGCAGAGCGAAACTTAATATTGATGAGCTTTTTATCCACGGGGAGATTGAGATAAAAGATGGAAGAGGAATAGGAAAGATAGAAGCAAATCCTGTGCTCTGGTCTCCTGAAAATCCTAAGCTTTATGATGTGACCGTTTCTTATGAAGGCGATACTTTAAGGGAAAAAGTGGGCTTTAGAGAAATAAAAGTCCTGGGTAAAGATATTTTATTAAATGGTGAGAAGATATTTTTAAGAGGGATATGCACTCATGAAGAGAGCGTAGACAACGGGAAATCGATGACAGAAGATGAAATACGTGAAAATTTTAATTTAGCAAAGGAATTAAATTGCAATTATGTCAGGCTTGCTCATTATCCTCATAGTGAAAGCGCATCTAGAATTGCCGATGAAATAGGTTTAATGCTTTGGGAAGAGATTCCGGTGTATTGGGCAATAGATTTTAAAAATGATGCAGTCTATGCTGATGCTAAAAATCAATTATCAGAACTAATTAAAAGAGACAAAAATAGAGCAAGCGTCATCATATGGTCTGTGGGAAATGAGAATGCAGATACCGACGACAGGCTGGAATTTATGAAGGGTCTAGCTCTATATGCAAAAAAATTAGATGGTACAAGGTTAGTTTCTGCGGCTTGCTTGGTGGATTCTGTAAACCTAAAGATAGGGGATAGGTTGATGGAATATATAGACGTAATAGGCATCAATGAATACTATGGTTGGTATGAGCCTGATTTATCTAAATTAGGTAAGATCTTTAAAAATAGCAAAATCGATAAACCAGTCATAATATGCGAGTTTGGTGCAGATGCTAAAGCAGGTTTTCACGGTACTGTGGATGATATGTTCACTGAAGAGTTTCAAAGGGAAATATATAAAAAGCAGTTTAAAATATTGAGTGAAGTGAGCTGTGTAAAAGGAATAAGCCCATGGATCTTATACGATTTTAGATGTCCAAGGAGGCTTCATTCCATGCAGAATTATTATAATTTAAAGGGACTTCTTTCAGCAGATAAGAGCAAAAAAAAGCTTGTTTTTTATGAATTAGAAGAATTTTATAAAGGAATGGAGAAATAATTATGGCATTGATTCAAGCTAATTTTAAGTCAGAAGCATTATTGAGAGCTGTTACAATACAGGTGATTTTGCCGGTGGATGGCTACTCAGAATATGGAATGCCTGAACCTAAAAATAATGATAAGCCTTATAAGACCTTATATCTACTCCACGGCATATTTGGAAATTGCATGGATTGGATTACAAAGTCACGAATCCAAAGATGGGCGCATGAAAAGAATATTGCTGTTGTAATGCCATCTGGTGATAATTCGTTTTACATCGATCAACCCGAATCCAGAAACCTCTATGGTGAATTCATAGGTCAGGAACTTGTGGATGTAACAAGGAAGATGTTTCCACTTTCACATAAAAGAGAGGACACATACATCGGTGGTCTTTCCATGGGTGGATTTGGTGCCGTTTTAAATGGATTAAAATATCATAAGACCTTTGGCTATATCGCTGGTCTTTCCAGTGCGCTTCACATCCTTGATGATATGGAGAATATTAAAAATAGTCCCATGGCTTATATACTTAGCTGTTTTGGAAATCTGGAGGAAGCTGTACTTAGCGATAAAAATCCGAGAGTGCTTGTAAAAAAATTAAAAGAAGAGGGTGCAGAGTTTCCTAAAATTTTCCTCGCTTGTGGGACAGAAGATGCTCTAATCGATTCTAACAGGGCTTATAGGGATTTCTTTCTTGAAAACGGAGTTGATCTGACTTACTGCGAGGGACCTGGAAGACATGACTGGGATTTTTGGGATCTTTATATTCAAAAAGTTCTCGAATGGCTTCCACTTTAAGATGTTGAGTCCAATTATTGAATATTTGGACTCTAAAATATTCCTCTTTTTTAAAAAACTTTTCCAATAATTTAGTGGAATTTTTACATTTTTCTCTTTGCATTTTTTAACTTTCTTCATTTAACTATACACTAAATTAACCTATAGATTTTCATCTAAGGAATCCAGGATTACGAGGGGGTTGCGTCTTTTACCATTAATCGACTTATGAACCTCTCTTATTCAGTTTTACTAAATTAGCGTCTGTGCAATTCTTCTATGTTTCTTGCGTTTACAAGTTTAAAATTATCTTTATTTATCATGCCTTTTTCTAAATAATATTTGATCTCTTCTTCATTGTAAGCGATATTGCAGTATCTCTTAGAGTTATTCGTCCTGAATGTGCCTTGGTAATTTATTATTGCATATTTATTGAAATCAGCAGCAAATTCAAAGAATTTATC
>WQUF01000315.1 GCA_009785875.1 Oscillospiraceae bacterium
GTATTCATGACCATAATTGGATCGCCTGAAGATTCTGTTATAATTGGTGAAGGAAAAGCCTGCAAAAGAGTATTAGATAAATTTAAAGGCATTGGCACAGCTATCAAAACAGCTACTATTATACATACACCTATTGCAAAATTAGTTTACGAAGATAGTAAAGCCGATGAATTTGCAGATAAAATCGCATATAAAAAAGATTTGCCATATACTATTTATGATGCTTTTACCCAGAATCCAATAGATTTTAATAAAGATAAATTTAGTGATATATTTAGAAATATATTGACAAGACCTGTAAACTTCTTTGGCAGTTTGAAAAATTCCTACGATGATGGTGCCCGTATTTTCATCGATATGAGCACAAATGAAATATGTACGCATTGGTTATCAAATGCATTAAAATCAGATGATTATTTAGCTTTACCCATTTATTCCAAAAAATATAGCCCAGAGGAGAATTATGTTAGAATTCTTGCAAAATTGATTTCAAATGGCATTGATTTCGATTTAAATAAATATATGAGCAATTTCGAATTTGATGTCACTAATAAGCAGACGCTAGTAAGAAAAGTACATCTTAGCGTTCAAACACTTGTAGATGGTCTTTCAAATGAAAAGGATAGTGAATTTCGAGAAAATATCGTTAGAAAGAACAAAGAGCCTGAAATAATCAGTGTTCCTGAGATTTTGAAGCAAGAAGAAATAGATCAAAAAATTGAAGAAAGAAGCCCAGTAAAAACTTCAGCAAAAAAGAAATCAAAGAGTAGACAATCAAAGAAAAACTTTATGAGTAAATACGTTAGTGTCGCTTGTGCAAGCAGTGTGAATGCATATAGTTATTATGTACAGAGTGAACAGGTCATACTAAAAAATTTGATAGAAACTATGAGAAGTAACTCTTTACCTGTTCAAAAGAAAAACTCTATAATTAAAGATGTGGCACTGGAGATTAAGGATGAAGAGGTCAGGGAAAAAAACTATTTATGGGATTGCGATGAAATAATTGAAATGTCTGCACATTCAATGGCAAAAATATTAGGACCAAGATATGAAAAAATAGATAGATACCCTATTCGAGCTAGACTTCCACTTCCTCCATTTATGTTTGTATCCAGAATCACAAAAATAGAAGCAGAATATGGAGTGTTTAATAAACCTGCGATGATTGAAATAGAGTACGATGCTACAGATGATTGCCTATTTGCTATTGGAAATCAAATTTCTCAAGTTGCAGTGACAGAATCTGCTCAAATCGGTATATTCCTCATTGCATATATGGGAATCGATGAAATTTCAAATGGTACACTTCATTTTAGAATTGCTGATACAAAGGTAACTCTATTCAGCCATCTTCCAAAAGTAGGAGAGACATTTAGGGGCGTATATGAGATTAAAGCATTTCTCAAACAAGGAGCTACTACTTTAGTTGTGAACACTTATAAAGTATATGTCGGCGACAGGCTTGTGCTTACAATTGATGCAATTGGTGGATTCTTTACGCAAAAGGATTTAGAAAGTTCGAAAGGAATTATTGAAAGACCTAATTTAGATAAAGTTGCAGAAGGAAATAGAACTCCCATTAAGTTTAATCCTCATAAAGATTCGTATGATATAAAAGCTTTGACTGACTTTTACAATGGAGTGCTTGAAGGAAATGTGCATGATGAAAATGAGGGATTAAAACCTATTAAAGAAAAGGCTAGAATGCTTGATAGAATAACATACATAACCGATGAAGGCGGTAAATATGGGTTAGGTGAAATCTATGCAGAAAAGGATATAGATGAAGATCATTGGGCATTTAAAGTACATTTTGTCAATGATCCTGTCTTACCTGGCAGTTTGCTTTTAGAGGGAGTCAATCAAATTGGCTATTTCTTGTTAGACACAGGCATTATTGGCAGAAAAACAAATAAACCAATTGAACCTTGCAAGAATGATACTGCTAAAGTGATATTTAGAGGTCAAGTTAGACCGATTAAATCTACTATTATTTATAAAATAAGCTTTAAAAAATTTATAGATAATGATGAAATGCTCGCTTTTTATTTCGATGCCGATATATATTGGGAAGGTGTGCATATTGTAAAGTGTGAAGATCTTTCGGCAGGAATAGAAATATAAAATAAAAACATCTAAGATTAAACATATTTAAATGTTCAGCTTAGATGTTTTTTATTAAACTAAAAAATATTATTAAAATCGACTTCCATGCCTTCAAATACATATGACTTCATAATAGATTCTTCTTCTTCAGCATCTTCTATATCGTTATCTTCTTCAATAGATACTAATAGTTCTAAAAAATATCTTCCATCTTTTAAAATATATTGCTCAACGGACATGCTCTTAAGATCTATTATCCAATATTCCTTTACCCCTGACTTCTCGTATAATCTATATTTAAGTCCTTTATCTTTACTTCTTGTTTTTCTTGATAATACTTCTACAATTAGTTCTGGAATACCTCGGTAACCATCTTCAATAAACTTAGAACTATCACACACAATCACAATATCTGGAATAACATAAGTATTATCATCTTCTTCATCCAAGTATATATTTAAACCTTCTGAATAAACTAAACAATTACTCTTTCTATTATAAAAATATAAAAAGAAAATATCTCTTAATTTCCTTATAATAGTTGCATGAATAGAACTAGAATTAATTAAAAAATAAGTTTTGCCATGTATTACTTCTTTCACTGGATCTACATACTCTCGATTATCTATTTTAATATTTTCTTTTCTCAATTCACTCATTTTATTCCTCCATAAACGATTTCTCATATTGAATTAATTTCCATATGATGATCATCTTTATTTTAACACATTCGATACCAACCAACAATAAATATGATTTAATCTTAGATGTTTTTTCAGTTATAATATAAATAGAAAAATAATCAAGGAGGTTTCATTTTGCTAATAGATAAAATACTTAAATTCTATGATAAAAAATATGATCTAAATTGTGCAGAAACAATACTCTACGCTGGAAATGAAGAATATAATTTAAATTTATCTGAAAATGTATTTAAAACTATGGCTGGATTTGGAGGAGGCATGTGCTGTGAAGGAGTCTGCGGTGCCCTTACTGGAGGAATTGCACTGATTTCTATATTATTTACTGAGGAGAGAGGACATAAGAGCCCGAAAGTTAAAGAATTGACTAAAGAATTGTATAAGGAGTTTGTATATAGACTTGGTAGCGATAATTGCAAAGTATTAAAAGATACTTATAGAACAGAAGCAGAAAGATGCAAGAAGATGGTTTTGGTTGTTGGGGATATATTAGATAATTTAATAGTTTGAGAGTTAAAACTTCAAAAAAAACCTGTAGTTATTATAAAGAAAATGCTCTATTCTAAAATTGAAATAAAATTTAGAGAAAAGGAGCAATATTCAAAAGAGTGACAAAATTATATAAAAATTAAGATTTGTGTTGGTGAAATCAGAATCATTTCCACTTAGTATTTTTGTATCAACATCATTATTGTCAACAGCAAATAAAAAACTGGATGCAACAAATTTTTGGTGGTTTTACTCATTTTTATAAATACCATCAAAAATTGTTGCACCTCTTCATTTTTAATCTTTAATGTATTATTCGTGTCTTTATCTTCATAACTTCTTCTTCAGGCAATTCCGTACCTTGTATTACTTGTTCTACTGATAATCCCATCTTTAAAAATTTCTCCGCTATTTCAATTTTGCTTTCTTTTCTTCCTTTAATTTCACCTTCTTTTATCCCCTCAATTTTGCCTTCTTTTCTTCCTTTAATTTCACCTTTAATTTCGCCTTCTTTTCGCCATTTATCAAAGCTCCATGCTGATTCAACCGTCTTAATCGCCTCCTTTTCTATATTGGTATATCCTTCGTATTTGCTGTATAGGTATTCTGTTAAATGTTGTAGCACGTTAAGCATTTTCTCTGCATTGATTGTTGTCAGTTGTTCGTCATTGTCCATTATATCTCGTATTTTTTCTGTGACTTCAGTATATATTTTTATTAGCTCTCTAAGCTTTTCTTTCGTCAGCTTCTCTTTCTGTGCTTT
>WQUF01000316.1 GCA_009785875.1 Oscillospiraceae bacterium
ACTCTAACATCAATTACCGCAAGGTTTCTCAAGAAGTATTTATAAAGGCTTTATTTGAAAAATTTGAATTATTAAATCGAATAAAGACCTATAGATCTGAGATAAATGTCGCCCAATCGATTGCGGAAAATATGCATATAAGCGAAAGTACGGTGTTTAATTATCTTACGCTCAAAAAGCTCTGCCCTGAAGCAATGGCTCTTGTTTATGAGAAGAAGTTAAAACTAAAATGCGCTAGGATGCTTGCAAAATTGAGCCATGATAATCAGATGTATATTTTAAAAAACGTGAAATTGGAAGATGTAAACGCTTTTCATAAGTTAAAAGTTTTGACGAATAATCCAAATGCTCCTGCTCATGAAATTAAGGCGAAATCGGAATTTATAGAGAATTTCATACCACAATTTACTGATGTTACTATAAGAGTGAATAAAGATGCTTTAAAGGATTTGTTTAATAACATAATAGAATTTAAAGAATTCATTTGTGGTAAATTTTCGAAAACTATGAACGAGAAGCTTGTAAAGCAACAAGTTAAAGTAAAGGTTAATAGAGGGCATATGCGATTCTACGTGAAACACAATTTCTTGAATGGAGATATCTTGGAGAAAGTTACTGGGAAAGACTTAAATGAATTATTGACTGCGTAATGTACTACAACTTAATAAATGGGGAGACCCTGGTTTCTATTAGTGTCGAAATAAAAATCGCCGTCCATTTTAGTCGAATAGGTAATGGTGAAGTTAGTGTAGAGTTTATTGGGCGAAAAAGAGACAAAAATAAGGAAGGTTAAAGAAATGAGTAAAAATTGGTAAAATGGTTTATTAAAACCCTTCTGCACATGTTTTTGCACACAAGGGTGGAAATTGGAGTCAATGGTTTAAATATCAAAATCTGTTTTACATAAATATTAAAAAAGGACTAGAATTCATTATTTGAATTTCTAATTTTAAATTTACATGCATAATTCTAAATTGAAAATTTACACAAATATGAGTCTATTTTTGATCAAAATGTTCCCGTAGGTTGATTTTTTTTAGGAAAATGCAACTATAAATCCCTTTACCTACAAGCGGTCTATCTGTATAATTATCTTGTAAATCAATTCTGGTGAAGAAGGGATGACATGAAAAATCTTGATATTGCGAAAACTCTGATCGCCAAGCGAGGAGAAAAGGGAATTACACAAGATGAACTTGCGAATTTTATCGGGGTTTCCAGAGCATCCGTTTCCAAATGGGAAACAGGGCAAAGTTATCCTGACATCATTTTTCTTCCACAGCTTGCGGCTTATTTTGATATCAGCTTAGATGAATTGATGGGTTATGTTCCGCAAATGACGGATGAAGATATTCGCAAGCTTTATGTGGAACTGGCAAACGAATTTTCTGAAAAGCCTTTTGATGATGTGATGATCCGATGCCTTAGTATTGCCAAAAAATATTACTCATGTTTTCCTTTACTCTATCAATTAGGTATGCTTTTTCTAAATTATAGTGCGGTATCTAAGGACGATGAGAAAAAGGTTTTTACCATTAATGAAGCAAAAGAAATTTTCATTCGAGTAAAAACCCAGTGTGACAGTATAGAATTAAAACAACTGGGATGTTTGATGATATTCCTCCATATCTGACAATCTGTACCGATGATATGGAACATTTTCAAGAAGTGTGCAAGCGTACCATTGAGATGATTGAAATATTCAAGGTAAAAAAACTGTTTCCGGCGGATATCTTGCCTTTCTATATTGCCGCCGCCGCTGGTTATTTAGCATATGGGGATGCAGAAAATTCCCTTGCTATGTTGGAGACCTATACTGAAATAACAACAGGCGATATTTTTCCACTAACACATAGAGGCGATGATTTCTTTACCCTTATTGAGCAGTTCCAAAAAGAACTTCCCTTTGACCTACCAGATTTGCCCCGTGACGAACGGTCCATAAAACAAGATATGGTAGATGCTGTAATAAACAATCCTGCCTTTTCTGTTTTGCATGAAATGGAACAATACCAAAATTTGACAAAACGGCTAAAACAAATACTCTAACAGGGTATTATAGTTGGACATGAACGAATCAACAAACAGGAGGAATTACAATGGCAAAAGTAAAAATCGACAATGGACAATTAATTATTAGCATGCAGGGGGCAAGAAAGATTTTGGCTCTAAAAAGCGAACTTTCCGTGCCTTTAAGTAGCATCAAGAGTGTATCTGCCGACCCGTTAGCATGGAAAGACTCACCTATATTTAAACTATACGGTAGCCGTATTCCCGGAATTCTTTTGGAAGGGGCGTTTATACAAGATGGTAGCAAAACTTTTTATGATATTAAACGTAGTGAGGACAATGTTATCATAGGTTTGGAAGACGCAGATTTTTCTAAAATTGTGTTTGGCACAGAAGACCCCGAAGCAGTAGTTAAATTAATTAATGAGGCACTAAATAAGTAATTGACGAATTAAGATCATTATACATTAATAATCCATAAATTAGATTAGCGTGGGTGAAAATTTAATTTTTACCCATTCTTTCCCTTAGCGTGGGTTTTGTCGGAAATGTTGGCGAGACCCCATATTATCATTTGTATAAATGCTTATATTGTAACATTTATTGGAATGTGGTGCTGGAAGCTTTCCTGATGTTGTCTTAGTCCCTAGCATTCCATAATCGTTGTTACCACCTGCAAATAGCACTCCATCTTCTCTTAAAAACATCATGTTTCCAACTGGTCCTGCATATACTTCTTTATAATTCTACGAGTGTTGTGGTGCTTGATCTGAATATCCTTGTGCATTATAAAGAAGCTGGAAGGATTTATGAAAACAAATTCTTTTAGACTTTTAATTGCCTTACCTTTAGTATATAATGTTTCCATAATTAATGTACTGGATCAAAATTAATGAAACTATAAATGAGAAATTTCAGAGCAAAGAAATGGTAAATCATTAAGTATCAATGCTTTACTTATAATATAATGAAAACTATAAAGTATTGATATTGCATCATTTGGAAATTAATGTTATCAAATCTTCTCATTTATAGGAAAATAACTTTAGGTGGTGATTCAAATAATTGAATTAAGTTATAATGAAAATCATATTAAAGAAATTATCAATGGTAAAATATATTACATGATGCCCGGAACATCATCTCATGTTAGAGTAATATCTAGATTGTTGGTTGAAATAGCACAATATCTAAAAAGTATAGATAGTGATTGTGAAGTCGCATCAGAAGGTCTTAAAGTTTACCTAAATGGTGCAGACAGCGAAAATTATGTTGTACCTGATTTAGTAGTAGTTTGTGATATGACTAAGTATAGTATAAGGGGTTATGAAGGAGTACCAATACTAATAGTTGAAGTTTTATCGCCTGCAACAGCTAAAAAGGATAAAGATGAAAAATTATTGGAATACCAAAATGCTGGTGTAAAAGAATATTGGATAGTAAGCATAGGTGATAAATGTATTGAGCAAAGAGTTTTAATCGATGGAGTTTATAAACTGGTAAATATATCATTTATATTAAATGATATATTATATGAGATTGAGTTGACCGATGAAGTAAAGGAAAGATACTCTAAAATAACTTCTAATGTGTTTAGTGATTTAACTATAGATTTAAAGGAAATATTCAAAAAACTTATTAATTAACTAAGTCATATATAAAGAAGGGAGGCCTACCAACAGAACAAATATATCTACTAAAATATAATAAAATGTATTAGTAATATATAGATATATTTAGTATTTATTGCAGATTACAGGGAAAGCGAGCAAATAAAGCTAAAAAATTGATAAAGGAGTTGTTGAAAAATGATAATAGCGAAGAAAGTTAGGCTATTACCAACAAAAGAACAAGAGCAACAGCTCATAAAATCGGCAGGAACAGCGAGATATATATATAATTGGGCATTAAATAAGCAAATAGAGCATATGAAATTAACAGGGAATTTTACGAAATTAAAAGACACAGAATTGCGAAAGGAATTAACAAGGCTAAAACAAACAGAAGAATATAGCTGGCTTTATGATATAAGCAATAACGTAGCGA
>WQUF01000317.1 GCA_009785875.1 Oscillospiraceae bacterium
CATCGCATGTCCTTTGAACATGATAGCTATTTTCATCTTTTAAACCTATGATTAAATCCATATTTATATTTTTAAATCCTAATTTAGATGCTAAATTGTATTTATCTATTACATCCTGAGAATTATGAGTGCGACCGATTTTCCTTAGAGTATCGTCGTTCATGGATTGTGGATTTATGCTTATCCTGCTGACACCATAAAATAGCATTATTTCAAGCTTTTCTTTTGTTATGGAATCCGCTCTCCCACATTCAACTGTAAATTCAAGGTTCGCTCTATCTTTTATGAAGCATTCATATATTTTTTTCATGACCCTTTCAAACTGCTTCTCATCTATAGAAGTTGGAGTACCTCCACCAAAATACACAGTCTGAGATTTATAACCTATATATCTATAAATCTCATCTATTTCTAGCAATAATGTATCGATATAAGGTTCTACAAAACTTGAATTTTTATTTATATCGTTAGATGCAAAAGAACAGTAATAACATCTTGAAGGGCAAAAAGGCATGCCGATATACACGCTATACGAATTTTTATTTTGTATCTTAGAGATCAGTTTTTTTTCTTTCACTGCAACATCATAGCACAGTGCAGCTTTAGACTTAAATGTTAAATAATTCTCTTTATAATATGATATTATCGCATCTCTTGTGAATCCCTCTTTTAAAAGCTTATAAGCTATTTTACTGGGTCTTACTCCTACCAATGTACCCCAAGGCATTTTCTTCTCGGTAAAATCCTTTTCTCTATTAATGCTCAGTTTATGCATAAAAATTAAATTTCTTTTCGTATCCAATAGTAGTTGAATCTTCGTGCCCTGGATATACTTTAATATCGTCATTTAATGTAAATAATTTTTCTCTGATGCTTTTTAATAATGTATCCTGATCTCCCCCCTGCAAATCCCAGCGACCAACACTTCGTTTAAACAATGTATCACCACTGAACAGAGCATCGGATACCAGATAGCATACCCCTCCTAAAGTGTGACCAGGAGTTTCAATTACGCTTATCTCTAAACTTCCAAGCTTTAAAATATCTCCATCCTTGACATATTCATCAACTGGAATTTGGTTCATAAAATTAAAATTCCCTAAAGATTTTTTTTCCTTTTCACTAATTACACAAATACAATCACACACTTTTTTTACGCTCTTAACCCCTAAAGTGTGATCATTGTGACCATGGGTTAATAGTATATACTTTAAATTTCCACCAAGTTCATCAATAGAACTTTTTATTCTATAATATTCTGCACCACAATCGATAAGTGCTAATTCCTTAGATTTTTCATCCATCAAAACATATATATTTGAATCATATTCCCCAATAGGCAAAGTTTTAATGATCATATTCTCACCTCAAAATAATTTTTTAGAATCTAAGAGTATAGTAACAGGGCCATCATTGATTATACAGACTTCCATCTCTGCTCCGAATTCCCCTGTCTCCACTACTTCTATCTCTTTTTTTAATAAATATATCAATTTTTCGTATAAAACTTTCGCTTCATTACCACTTTTAGCATTTATAAATGAAGGTCTATTGCCTTTTCTCGCATCTCCATAAAGTGTAAATTGAGAAATCACTAAAATCTCACCATCTACATCTTTTAAAGATTTATTCATCTTCCCTTCTTCGTCGTCAAAAATCCTTAAATTGATGATTTTTTTAGCAATATAAGATACATCAGCATCTGTATCTTCATTGCATATTCCGATTAGTACATTAAAACCTTTAGATATCTTCCCAACAATTCTCCCATCTATACTTACAAAGCTCTCTAAAACCCTCTGAACTATAGCTCTCATAAACACTGCTCCTTAATTTGTAGTTCTAAATATATCAGATACACCGTTCAATCTTTTAATTTTTTTAATTATGAATTTAATATCATCTATATTTTGTACGCTTATTGATATTGAAATAATAGCCGTTTTATCTTTATTTGCTTTAGCATTTATGCTATCCATGTGAACCTTATATTCAGAAAGTACAGAAGCAATATCAGAAACAAGCCACTCTCTATCCTCTCCATTTATTTGAAGAGATGTACTATATTTGCCTTTACCTTCATTTGCCCATTCAACTTCAATTTGTTTATTTCCATCTTGCATCATCAAATTATGAAAATTAACGCAATCTGATCTGTGGACAGATACACCTCTCCCTTGAGTTACGAAGCCTACAATTTTGTCTCCAGGCACCGGGTTGCAGCATTTGGCAAATCTTACCAGTATATTTTGCTCTCCTTTGACTAATACATCGACTTTACCTTTTTTTACTTTTTTAAGTTTTTCACCTTCAATTTTATCTTGTAAATCCTTTAAAAGCTCTTCATCGGTTTGTTTGTGCTTTGGATGCAATTGATCTCTAATCTTTGTAACTATTGAAGAAGCATTTATATCGCCAACGCCCACTGCAGCATAAAGATCGTCAAAATTATATAAATTAGCCTTTTTTATGATTGTCTCAAATATATCAGTTTTAAATACCTCTCCAAAATTAAACCCTTGCTTTTTAGCCTCTCTCTCTAAGAGCTCTTTTCCCTTGACTATATTCTCTTCACGCAGTTGCTTTTTAAACCAACTTTTTATCTTTGATTTTGCTGAACTGCTCTTAACAACGCTTATCCAATCGAGATTTGGTCCTTTTGCATTGTTTGATGTTAAAATTTCGACAATCTGTCCGTTAGATAGCTTAAAATCAAGAGGTACCATCTTTCCATCCACTTTTGCACCTACGCATTTATTGCCTACATCAGTATGAATTTTATAAGCAAAGTCGATTGGAGTAGATCCATAAGGTAGATCTATGACAGCACCTTTAGGCGTAAATAAATATACTTCGTCTGTTATCAAATCGTTCTTTAAGCTTTCCATAAATTCCTTTGAGTCTTTGATTTCATTTTGCCATTCTAATATTTCTCTAATCCATGCAAGCTTTATATCTGATGCAGCACTTTCTTCGATTCCTTCTTTATATTTCCAATGGGCAGCAATCCCATATTCTGCAATTTTATGCATCTCAAATGTTCTAATTTGAATTTCAAATGTCTTTCCATGTGGACCTATTAAAGTTGAATGTAGAGATTGATACATGTTTGGTTTTGGCACTGCAATATAATCTTTAAACCTGCCAGGAATTGGCTTAAATATTGTGTGCACAATTCCTAGTACGGCATAGCATTCATTTACTGTATTTACTATGACCCTTATTGCTGTCAGGTCAAATATCTGATCTATGGTTTTGTTCTTATCGTGCATCTTTCTATAAATAGAGTAAAAGTGCTTTGGTCTTCCTTCTATATCGTTTGGTATGCCCTTTTCGTTTAAATTCTCCTTAAGCATATCTACAACGTATGAAATATACTGTTCTCTCTCTACTCTCTTTTCTTGTATAGCTACTACAATTTCATAAAATGCTTCAGGGTTTGAATATCTAAGGGATAAATCTTCAAGTTCCCACTTTATTTTCGACATTCCAAGCCTATGAGCAAGAGGTGCATATATCTCAAGGGTCTCTCTTGAAATTTCCTTTTGTTTCTTTTCACTTTTAAAATTCAAGGTTCTCATGTTGTGAAGTCTATCTGCAAGTTTTATGATTAAAACTCTGATATCCTTTGACATGGCTAAAAACATCTTTCTTACGTTTTCAGCAAACATCTCTTCCCTAGTCTTTAATTCAATCATAGTGAGTTTTGTCACGCCGTCCACTATATCTGCAAGTTCCACTCCAAATTTTTTAACAAACATCTCGTAGGTAAAACTTGTATCTTCCAATAAATCATGAAATAACCCACCGGCAATAGACAAAGTATCCATCTTCATCTCAGCCAAAATACATGCAACTGCAGCTGGATGAGAGATATATTCTTCCCCTGATTCTCTTTTTTGACCATTATGCCATTCTTTTGCAAATTCATAAGATTCTATTATAAATTTTTTATCAACATCTAAGGAATTTTTGTCGATTACATCTAATAACTTTGCTAAATATTCATCCATTTTAGTTACACCTCCTTGGCTTATGATATTATATTAGTGACTAGTGACTAGCCACTAGCCACTAATCACTAGCCACTATATTAATTATACACTAAAATTCATACTGCACCAGTGAAAAAACATCATATTTTTTTAATTTTTCTCTTCCTTTTAATCCAGTTAATTCTATAGGAAAAGCTATCGATACCACTTCACCACCTAATTTTTCAACGAGCTCCGCTACAGCAAGTATCGTTCCGCCAGTTGCAAGTAGATCATCGATGATTGCAATTTTTGTACCCTTTTCAAAAGCATCTTTATGAATTTCAAGCTCACCACTGCCATATTCTAAATCATAAGTGATGGATATAGTCTCTGCTGGTAGCTTGCCTTTTTTTCGTACAGGGGCAAACCCAACACCTAAAGCATAAGCAATTGGAGCAGCGTAGATAAAACCTCTTGATTCAGGTGCTACAATCATCTTCACCCCCTTATTTTTTAATTCTATACACAATTCATCGATAGTATACCTAAAAGCATCACAATCAGAAATAATAGTTGTAATATCTTTAAAACTGATACCCTTTATAGGGAAATCTTCAATAACTCTTATCTTATCTTTTAAATCCATAGTATCCTCCTAATATAATATGAAATACAGCAATAAATGTTTAACTAAATAATATAAAAAATCAGAGCACAAAACCCTGATTTTTACCATCATTTGGTAGACTTTTCCTCTTCTTTAATCTTTGGACTTTCTTTAAGTTTTGATCCTTTCTTAATCTTTGGGCTCACTTTAGGTTTTGATACTTCTTTAAGCTTTTGACCCTCTTTAGGTGTTGATCCTTCTTTAACCTTTGATACCTCTTTAGGTGTTGATCCTTCTTTAACTTTTGATGCCTCTTTTAATTTTGACCCTTCTTTAAGCTTTTCACCAACTTTGATCTTTTGCCATAGAGGACTTGTTAAGAAATATGAGTAATACAATGAGAATAATATCGCAATAAATGTTGCAAATGCATATCTTCGTAAAAAAGAAATTACTATTGCTAAAATCAAGAGAGAGCCTAAAATAGTTATACAAACAATAGCATTATTTTTAATAGTATTTGTATACATATAATCCATCACATCATTCAATACAGCTTTCTTAACTTTTTTTAGCTGATCTTTTATGATTATACAATTTGTCATATCAAAGTAGAAAATTAATACCAAGGAAAGTATGGTCACAGCTACAAATATCATATTAAGTTGCAAATTTAAGATCAAGAAAGTTGCTAAAATTGAAATAATGCTTAAAATATAAGCCACAATATTAGAAAAAGCATATCTATATCCTAACAGTACCCAAAACACTATAAACGAAAAGACAAAACAAACCCCGACTATAGAAAGTACAGTTCCTAAATTAAAGTTAATGGCTTTATAGAGAATATCTCCAGATGCATATGGTTTGTCAGCCTTAAGCGAAAAATCAGTTTTAATTTGATTAAAGATTTCATCTGCTTTCTCTTTAGTAGATGTGACAACATCCACTTTAGCGTCGCTATCTATATAATTTATAACTGCTGATGCATCGATCTTTTGTACACTCTGTGCAAATTTATTTTTATCGATATTCGTATCTTCCATTTGTATTATCACTATAGCCCTATTTGGTATATATCCAGAAAGCTTATTTGATTTAAATAATATCACAGCTACTCCTAAGATAAGTATGATTGCTGAAATAATAAACCATCTGCTTCTCATATTTTTTATCAATTTAAGTAAATTATCCAAGCTACATACCTCCCTTAGTTCCTATGAATGTTTTACAATCTTTTGCAAGACCTGAGTTTACAACAGATTTAAAGAGCAATCTTGTAAGTACCATTACACACAAAAGTGTACATGCAGATCCAAGCATAATGGCAAGTGAAATACCATCATAAGAAGCCCCTCCAACGAGGAAAACTATAATTCCTACAAATATTAAACCAACATTTGCAAATATGATCTGCTTGCTCGTGCTGGAATATGTATGATCTATTGAGTTTATGATTTTACTATCATCAACACAAGCTTTTTTCAAATTATTCAATATATAGATGCTTGTAATCAAAAGAGCGAAAAATGAAGAAATTGCACCAATCATAACTGGTAAGTTGAATGTTTCTCCTAGAGTTATAAATATAAGGAGCCAAATCCATCCCCAAGCAGCTATGGACATAAATGTCATAATTCCAGATGCCTTAAAGAGCACTAATAATATTATAAGAACCAGTAAAAGTATTATTGAAGTAGCTACTATAATCTTTATTCCTATATCTGCTCCAAAAGGGCTATAAATTGGAAATACTCCGCTATAAGCAGTGCTAGCCGGCAATTTACCATCATTTACAATAACCGATAAAAGGTTAATTTGATTTACATTTGTAAATTCGCTTACATTTAAGATCCCATTATCGCTTATAGCGTTTATGGTAGTTTCTATTACTTGGTTATTGTCCAAAAGTAGGTTCAAACTTTTGTTTAAATATTCAGTGGTGACTGATTTAAGCTTTGCTTTATCTTTAAATAAAAATTGCAATGTATAAGTTCGTGATTGTCGATTGTAAAGAGCTCCGCATGATTTAATATCATCGCTATTTAATACCACCTTTGCAGGAGTAGTTGTAGCATCTGCAGGCACATCTTTAAATTCAACAAGTCCAACAGTTGAAAAAAGTCTACATGTATTAACATCTACTGTCTTGCCTGCTTCTATTCTAATATCGCTATCACCAACAGCCATGACATTTATATTTGAGCTATATTTTTTTAATCTGCTATTAATTATATCAACTGTCTTGTAAAAATCATTTGAATTTGCTTTGATTTCAATTGCTTGTGTTGTGTTTACAGAGGTTGTATCTGTCGTAGTTGCTGCAGTTGTATCTGTCGTAGTTGCTGCAGTTGTATCTGTCGTTGAATTGTCTGGAGCAGTAGTTGAATTATCTTGAGGCGGTACAGTAGCTGATACATGGACATTAAATCCCAGACCACCTTTAAATTCTATTCCAGCATATATCGCTTCCTTGAAAGTTAAAAACCTATAACCATATATCGTTGCGCCTTTAAGGGCAAAAAAAGAAAATATTAAAAATATTAAAACAAATATTATTAAAAAAATAAGACTACCCTTATTTCGTTTTCCAGATTTCATCTTTTCATTCATATAAATCCTCCCATTAGTAAATTATTATCATAATCCGACATGCTAAAAAAATTATATTACTTTTGTTTTTTATAGTCAATATGTAGTTTATATTAAATTAATTCAGCAGATTTAAGTGCTAATGCACATTCAATTCTCTTCTTTTGCATTTGGCAGCCTATATCATAAGGTATATGCATATCACCGTTAAAATTATAATTATTAGCCTGGCATCCACCACTGCAGTAAAATTTTGCCCAGCAAGCCTTGCACTTAGGCTTATTGTAAACATGAGCTTCTTTAAACTCATCCCCAATAGTTTTATCAAAAGTTTGCTCCATTATATTTCCCATTTTAAATTTTTTATTTCCTATAAATTGATGGCATGGATAGATATCCCCTTCAGGCGTTATTGAAACATATTCATGACCTGCCCCACAACCAGATATCCTCTTATATATGCATGGTCCTCCATCTATATCAATTGCAAAATGGTAAAATTTAAATTTATCTTCAGTATTAATTCTAGTCTTCATTTCTTCGGTAAGCTTATCATATTCATCAAGGATCTTAGAGACATCCCTTTGCTTGATAGAAAGTTCATCGCCTTCTTTTAGGACGACAGGCTCAAAAGATATTTCTTTAAATCCATTTTCCACTAAATGCATAACATCTTCATAAAAATCTAAATTATTAGCAGTGAATGTTCCCCTTGCATAGTATTGTTTACCATCTGATCTTTTTTGAACCATTTTTTTTATTTTAGGCATGATAATATCATAAGAGCCTTTTCCATCAGCTCTCTTTCTTACCCTATCATTTACTTCTTTTCTTCCGTCTATACTTAAAATAATATTATCTATATTGTTTTCTATAAAGTCTATGATCTCATCATTTAAAAGCATAGCATTGGTAGTAAGCGTAAATCTTATATTCTTATTGCTCTCTTTACCCTGAGTCTTGCCATATTCCACAATTTTTTTTACTGCATCAAAAGCCATTAGAGGCTCTCCACCAAATAAATCCACCTCTATATTTTTCCTTGGACCACTCATCTTTATTACAAAATCAATTGCTCTCTTTCCAACATCATAAGTCATGAGAGATCTCTTCCCTTTGTATTCTCCCTCTTCTGCAAAGCAATAGGTGCATTTTAAATTGCAATCGTGAGCTACATTTAAGCACAGAGCTTTTATATAAGAAATTCCTTCAAGGGATCTTTTGGCGATTTCTTCGTAAATATCTTCTGTATATAATTCTTTATTTAAGATTAAAAGCGAGATTTCGTCATATGCTTCTCTCAATTCGTTTTCATCATAAATATAATTAAATCTTTTAATTATATCATCCACGTTCTCTAATTTATTTTCATCTAGTATATCATATGCTAATTTATCTATTATGTGCAATGAACCAGTATTAACATCTAATACATAATATTCATTACCTTGTTTAAATTTATGTATTAACATTTAAATTTTTATCCCCCATTTTAGTTTGACAAAAGCGTAAAAGCAGTAACCATAAAGTTACTGCTAAAAAAGAAAAATTTAGTTTCTTTCACAAGCAAGATTTGCAACTGTACAAGATGTTTTACATGCTGATTGGCACGAATTTGCGCATTCTTTACATCCAGATTTTTTTAAACTGTCCTTAATATTTTTTGAAATCAAAGTTTTAATATGTTTCATGTAAAATGTCCTCCTATCTAAATACATAGGTATTATAACATTACTCATCACATAAAACAACTTAAAATTATAGATATTATTTAAATATTAATGCCCAGCATTCCGGCAAGCATACCTACAACTAGTCCAATAGCGATTCTAAGGATCAAACTAATCCCAGCTGTATTATCATTTCCTGCTAGTTTAGATATGGTTATGATACAAGCTAAATAAATTGCAGATACTAAAAGACCATTTACCCATCCATTTTTATTTATCTTTCTCGTTGCGATAACAGCACCATAGATGATGCTTAGCATCGTGAATACTATAAAAAGAACAGATGTGACACTTTGTGAAATCGCTATTTGATTGCTTATTAAGCTAAATATCAAAACAGCAATTATAGTAACGATAAGTGCGCGTAATACTCCTTCACCTATGTACTGAACCATTTTTCTATTCAATATTATACCTCCTAAAATAAAAAACCCTCTTTTTATCAAGTTATGATAAATGAAGGTAATTTATTCTTAAGGAAGTTTAATTTTTTTATTTTTCTTTTTTATCTGAAACTTCTTCTTTATCTTCTTTGCTTGTAATAGAGTGTATTCCTCTTTTATCCTGTTTTATTCTCACTCTATCTGGTCCAGTTTCAAGTATTATGTATGATTCTTCAATTTTTATTATCTTTCCAATGATTCCGCCTGTAGTATATACATCGTCCCCTACTTTCATGCCTGAAACCATATCATTGAATTGTTTTTTCCTCTTTCGTTCCGGTAAGTAAAATGCTACAAACATGACGACTACCAAAAGAATAATTATGCCGTAATTTGCAATAAACCCGGCTATTCCACCTGTAGGTGTAGTAGTCCCATCTGGTGCAGTAGTCGTTAAAAGTGGTAATAATCTAAACATCAAATTCCTCCTCTTTAATTTTACATTATATAAGTATAGTAAACAATTGCTTTAAAAATATCAACAAATTTATTTATTTTGGTGCCAATTATATATTTTTTCACTTTTATATTTCTGGAAGTATTGTCCCCTTATGGCATTTCTAATCTCTTCCATCATATTATTATAAAAATATAAATTATGCAGCACAGATAATCTCATAGCGAGCATCTCTTTTGCTTTAAATAAGTGCCTTATATAAGCTTTAGTATGGGATTTACATGTAGGACACTTGCAATTTTCTTCGATTGGAGCATCGTCTAATTCATATTTTTTATTTAAAAGATTTATTTTGCCATGATCGGTGAAAACATGACCATGCCTACCATTTCTTGCAGGAAGCACGCAATCAAAGAAATCCACTCCTCTATCCACTGCTTCTAAAATATTTTCAGGAATACCAACCCCCATTAAATAAACCGGTTTTTCAAGGGGAAGATGTGGCACTACATGCTCGATAACATCGTACATCACTTCGTGTGTCTCTCCTACAGCGAGGCCTCCTATTGCATATCCTGGTAAATTAAAATCAGAAATAACCTTTGCATGCTCTATTCTTAAGTCTTTGTATATGCTTCCTTGGTTTATGCCAAATAACATCTGATCTTTATTCAACGTGTTTTCATCCTGGTTTAATAAAGTAAGTCTATCTATGCACCGTTTTAGCCATCTCGTCGTCCTGCTCAAGCTCTCTTTCACATAATTCCTCTCTGAAGGATTTGGCACGCATTCATCAAAAGCCATTGCAATTGTGGATGCAAGATTGCTCTGTATGTTCATGCTTTCTTCAGGTCCCATGAAAATAGCCCTTCCATCTATATGAG
>WQUF01000318.1 GCA_009785875.1 Oscillospiraceae bacterium
AAAAAAGTATTCCCAAATGCGAAAGCAGATGGGATATGGGCTTATGGTCAGCCTTTACGAGTAAATGTTATTTAAGTAGCATTGACGTAAAAAGATTTTAGTAAAATTTTTAATTTATTTTAATACTTTTATTATAAATCAGATCATGACGACATATAATAGTTTTGATGAAATGATGGAGGATCTAATGGATGGAGAGGATTAGAATTCCTCGAATCTCTTCACTTTACTGTTACTATTACTATTACTATGAAAAGGTGATCGTATCTATTTTTAAAGCATCGTAGAGACTGAGAAAAAATGATTTATAAAAATTAAGGTGGTTGATTTTTATGATCGAGAACTTCACAAATACAAAAGAAAATTTTAAAGAATTATGCGATAAAGTTTGGGAAAATAATGAACCTTTATTAATAACTAGGAAAAATTCTAAGAATATGATCTTGTTAACCATAGATCAGTATGATGAATTCGTTAGAGCTTCTGAAAATCTAGATTATTTACTTAAACTAAATGAATCTGCTAGGCAAGCTGAAGAAGGAAAACTCACAAGAATTACTGCATTTGACCATGAAGGTGAGGAAGATTAATATATGCCTATATTGCTTACCGACAAAGCTATGGAAGACTATGTAAGCTTCTCTAAAGATCACAAAATCATGCAAAAAATAGGGAAGCTCATTGATGATATTAGAAGAAATGGAGTACTAATGGGAGCAGGAAACCCAGAAGCCTTGAAGTATGGACTTACTGGATGGTACAGTCGTGAAATAGATTCTAAGAATAGATTAGTCTATAGAGTTTTAGATGACGGAACTATAGAGATACAGAGCTTAAAAGGTCACTATAAAGATAAATAAAGTGCTTTTAAGCTTTTGTGATTAATATTTTTTATACACCTCTTTAAGTAGGTGTTTTTTCCTTAATATATTTATTTAAAATGTAGAAATCACTAAAATATATGTTAGCGATTATTACCATAGATTAGCTTTTTTGAATAACATATCCCAATTTTAGGATTACTTTTAACGTTTCCTCTGCTGTAGCTTTATCATATGCTTTTTCACTTTCTGAAAGATCCTCATATGGAACAAGACCTGGATGTTCTTTTTTTGTCATCCCTCTGAATTCCATATGTTCAACCTTCTCTGATTCGAAGTGTGGCCAATACATCGTGAGTATTTTTAGCGAGATAATCACTAAGTGAGAGTATGTCAGCATTTAACTTTACCATATTTGTATTTATAGGGTTTGGGGTATACATTTAAGTTCTAATATTTTAATAAACAAAGTTTTGTGATTGACTCCAAATTAATGATTTTAGAAAAAAATGTTCCTAATAAACTAAAAAAACTTTTCTAAAAATTCCCCGTATATTTTATAAAAAATTACATTTTTCGCAAAAAGAAGGTCATACTCTCCTTAGGCATTTCATATCAATCCAAAGAACAAGTGCTTCAATCCACAGCATACTAATCATTGTTCACTGTTCAATATTCAATGTTCACTGTTTTGCCCTATTCAGTTACAAATCTCATTTCGATAGTATTTCTTGTAATTCCTTAGCAGTCAATCTATTTACGACATTTTCATCGATTAAATTCTGTTCAATATAGTAACTCATTATATTCTGGTCAAAACTTATATTGCAAAAGCGGTTTGCATTGTCACCAATCATACTTGAGAAATTCATACATGCATATTTCTTTAAATCTATTAAGGTCTCACAAGTTTTACTAAGTAATCTCTTATTTATAGTCAAATTAAAGCTTATCTTCTCTGGCACTAAATCCTTTGATTTATCGATTAGCTCTCTTATACTCTCTAAAGTGTTTTTTCCATCTCCATTACCTATTATGAATTTTATCCTATGAAAACAGTTTATATCCTTAAAATCTATATTCTCTAAGATCATCTTTTGAACATCATGATTCACTTTTGCAAACAGCCTTGCCACCTGTAGGTTTATCCTCTTTTCGAAAAGCAGCGTCTTAATCTCTTCAGATAGATTTCCTAAGACCAAGTAATTGTAAATCGACGAAGTGGACATCATAAATTCTTCTGCCAATTGCAACGCTATATTTGATTCTTTTTTAAACTTCTTTGATTTTTTGAGCAATGCATGCCTATCAAGAATCATCCTTATGAATACATCCTGTGGAATGGTCCTATACCTGAAGTTTAAATCTAAAATCATCGTTCTAAGATAGTATTCGTCTACTTTTTCTGAATCTAATACGAAGCAGACCGGGTATTTATATTTATCCAAAGGATTGCGCTTATACAAGTTCTTTAGAGCAGTTACCCTGGATTTTCCCTCAAGAACAGTGTATTTCCTGTAATTTTGGTGACTTAACACGATGATTGGATTGATTAAGCCAATTGTTTCTATTGAATTCATCAAAGATATAAGCTGAGCCTCATCTGGAAGAGGAAAATAAGCCCAATTCGATGGTGCATCTTCCAATAGAGCGATATCTATCTTTTGAACGTTCTCCATGATATTCACACCTTCAGAGAAGTTATTGAATCTCCTCTTTTGGATTTTCAGCTCATATAATCTGTCTTCTTCTAATTGTTCCTCGGTTTGAGGGAAAGAAAAAGTCTCAAGTTTAGGTTTCCTGGGATCATTAAAAACGTAACAACTTGGTGTAAGGTCTTCTCCAAAAGTGGCTTCAGCAATAATATTTTGCATAAATAAATCCTCCAATTAAAATTTATATTATATAATATGATAAAAATAGTTCCATAGTGAATGCTATGGAAAAATTAATTATTAGTTTAACAAATAGAAATAGCTTAATCAACTTTTAATTTTAGTGTATAATAATATATAATAATTATTAAGAGGTGAATTATGAAATTTGCAATAATTGGACTTGGAAAGATGGGATATAATTTAGCTTTAAATGCAAGAGATAAAGGATTTTCCGTAATCGCATTCAACAGGTCGAAAGAAAAAGTAGACATTGCTAAAGAAGATGGTATGATACCAGCTTATACTATTGAGGAAGTCATTTCAAAATTTGAAAGCGATAGAAAAGTTATATGGCTAATGCTCCCAAGTGGCGATGTTACTGAAAGTATGTTAGAAACTATTATTCCTCTTCTGAATAGAAACGATATAATAATAGATGGTGGGAATTCAAATTATAAAGATTCTCTCAGAAGATATGAGACTTTAAAAAAAGCTGGGATAGATTTTTGCGATGTAGGGACGAGTGGGGGGACAAATGGTGCCAGATACGGTGCATGTACCATGGTTGGTGCAGAAGAGGAGGTTTTCTCATATATCGAACCTTTAATTAAGGCTATAAGTGTTGAAAATGGTTACCTGCATACTGGAAAACCTGGTTCCGGTCACTATGCTAAGATGATCCACAATGGAATTGAATACGGTATGATGGCTTCAATTGCAGAAGGTTTTGAGATTTTAAGTAAAAGTGAATTTAATTTTGACTTAGAAAAGCTTGCAAGGGTTTACAATAATGGGTCAGTTATCAGAGGGTGGCTCATGGAACTTATGGAGGACGCTTTTAAAAAAGATGCTAATTTGAGTAAAATACAAGGAGTTATGTATAGCAATGGTGAAGGTCTTTGGACTGTTGAAGAGGCACTCCGATTAAATGTACCGTCGTTTATCATAGCAAACTCTTTATTTTTAAGGTATAGATCACTTGAAGAAGATACATTTAGTGGCAAAGTTGTAGCAGCACTTCGAAATGAATTTGGTGGACACGCTGTGAAAAGCAAAGATTAAATTCTAAAAATACCATTACTATAGCTTAATTATGTATTTTTATAAAAACATTTATTGAAATCTAATATTTTTTTAGATATATTAATTGAAATCTAATATTTTTTTAGATATAATAAAAGAGTCAACTGTTAAAAGTTTGACAGATTATATGTTAATAAAATAGCCAAGCTATGTTCTAAACTTAATTGATTTTTAATATGTATATTATGAATTTAAAAATCAATTAATGCTATTATTCCAATTCATATTCATTTTTTGCATTTAATAGTGTTTTTGAGAAAACGTTAAACTCATAAAATACTATTGATGATATTTTTAATAAAAAAAGGGGGACATCGTATGCAATTATCTGTTGGGCAATGCCTGATTATTGCAATCTGGGTAGGCCTCGTAATGTCGAGGGTATTCATTGGGGGAGCATCTACAACTCTCAGATTTACTCCAATGATGACTGGTCTTGTTTGTGGAATCGTTCTTGGAGACGTTAAAACAGCCATGATCACTACTGCATCAATTCAACTTCTTTACATGGGTGTTTTTTCACCAGGTGGACAAATGCCTTCAGAACCTTGTGTTGCCACTGCTTTAGCTGTTCCGGTTGCTATATTGGGGAAACTGGATCCTGCTGCTGCAGTTATAGTAGCTGTACCAATTGGACTTTTAGGAAGTTACTTGTATCAATTTAGATTCTTTGTAAATACTTTTGTCGTAAAATTGACTGATAAGTATGCTGCAAAGGGAGATCATAATGGTTTAACGTTGTCAGTTGTAGTTATTCCTGTACTAGTTTCTTGGGTTATCTTTATGCCATTTATATTTTTATCATTATATTATGGAGCTTCAGCTATAGCTAATTTTGTTCAAGCAAATTCAAGTACTGTATTATTCCACATCCTTTCTGTAATTGGTACTGGACTTCCAGCTATAGGTATCGCACTCACTATTTATGTTATTGGTAAAAAGAACTACATCGTATTCTTTGTACTGGCATATTTCCTCGCTGTTGTTCTGCTACCTAATAAAATCAATATGGCAACATATGCTATTATAGGAGCACTTGTATCATTAATATTTATTCTTACTAGAAGAGAATCAGCTAAGGAATAGGGGAGGTGCAGAAAATGGCCAATATTAAACAAAAATCAGTAGATTTAAAACCTGAAGTTATAACTAAAAAAGATGTTTTCATGGCATGGCTTAGATTTTACTTTGTCGATGAAATTCCACACTGCTTTGACCGCTATATTGCACCAGCACTTTTATGGTCTTTAATACCTGTTTTAAGAAAATTGTACAAGGATAAAAATGATTTAATAGAAGCTTATGTTAGGCACATGCTGTTCTTTAATACCCAAATATCTTGGGGTGGTGGAACGCTTACAGGTATCATGGTTTCATTGGAGCAGGAGAGGGCAAAAGAAGTTTACGAGAATAAACCACTTACCATCACTGACGATCTCATTTACAATACAAAAGCAGGTTTGATGGGTGCTCTTGCAGGAATTGGTGACTCTGTGGACTCAGGAACGATACAGTATATCTTCGTTGCAATAGCGATACCTTGGGCTCAACAAGGCTATGCAATAGGAGCTATATTCCCATTCCTTTGCTTCTCAATATATCAATTAATAATTGGTTATGTGTTTGCAAACATGGGATTTTCTTTAGGACGTCAAGCTGCAACTCAAATTGTCGGCGGTAGTAAAATTAAAGATATACTTGATGGTCTATCAATACTTGGACTTTTTATGATGGGTATATTAGCTGCAAACTATGTTAAAGTTAGTTCATCATTAAAATGGTCAATCGCAGGAAAGGCATTTGCACTGCAAGACATATTGGATACAGTTTTACCAGGTTTATTGCCAATATTAGTTGTTTTTGGGGTATATCTCTACTTCACAAAAGCAGGACTCAAAGTTACAAGGGCACTTTTAGGATTGACTGTTATTTTAGCGATTTTAGCTCTTATTAAAATATTATAATAATATATTAATATGGTATACTATTTGTGATAATAAAAATAAATAAATTTTTTAACCAGAAAGCGAAAGCTTTCTGGTTTATAATAATATAGTAATAATAAAAGGAGAATTAAAAAATGGGAAAAGTTTCAATAGCTAGAGTAGATGAGCGTTTGATACATGGTCAGGTTATGACAGGTATGTCAAAAAAGTCAGGTGCAAATGCGATTTTCATCGTGGATGATGAAGTTGCAAAAGATGATTTTATGAAGACAATCTTTGTCAATGCAGGAGGAAGAACTGGTCTTGCAGTCAAAATATTGAGCCAGGATGAAGCAATTAAATATTGGAATGAAAAGCAATTTGATAAATTTAGCGTTATTTTGCTGACAAAAAATATCAAGACTATTTATGAACTTGTTAAAAAAGGATTGCCTGTGAATGAATTAAATTTGGGCGGCATTGCAAAGAGACCAACGACTACTTATGTCATAAATGCTGTTGCAATAGACAAAGCACAAGCTGATATGCTTAAAGAATTAAGCAATGATTATAAAGTTACAGTATATTTCCAAAGCACACCTTCCTCTTCAAAAGTGGATCTTGATGCTGCTTTAAAATTATTTAAGTAAACCATATAATTAGGAGGTTTTTGAATGGTAGGTGTTTCGCTTTTTTGCCATGGCGATATGGCTGAAGGTATGAAAGATAGCGTGAATTTAATAATGGGAGAACAGGAGCATTTTAACGTTCTCGGACTATATGAAGGCAATGATATCAATAAGTTTAAAGATGATGTCTATGAAGCAATTGTAAAGACTAGTGATGGTGAAGGTGTTATAGTATTTGTAGATTTAATGGGAGCTTCACCTTTTAATTCAGTGTCGGCAAATGTAACAAAGCTTAAAGAGAATAATATCGAAATCAGACTTATAACAGGGGTCAATCTGCCTATGCTCGTGGAGACTTTTATGCAGAGAGATGTAACAAATAACCTCACTGAGTTATATACTATAGCAAAGGAAGCTGGACATGATGGCATAAAAGAGCTTTTTGAAGAATTAGGAAAGTAGGTGTAAACATGGTAAAAGTTCTCATAACTCCTCGTTCTTTTGGGCAATATTCCAAAGAACCATATAAAATTTTAAAGAATTTTGGAATAGATATAGTAGAAAATCCTACAAAGCTGATTTTAAGTGAGGATGCTATAAAAGAATTAATCGTAGATGTTGATGGCATTATAGTTGGAGTGGATCCATTAAATAAAAGGGTTTTAGAGCAGGCGGGAAAACTTACTGCTATTTCTAAATATGGAGTTGGACTAGATAATGTTGATTTAGATTATTGCAAGGAGAAGGAAATCCTGGTCACAATCACTCAAAACGCTAATTCAGATGCTGTAGCTGACCATGCCTTCGCTCTTATGCTCTCAGTTGCAAGGAGGATAGTTGAAATTGATGCAGCTTGCCGCAATGATGATTGGACAAAAAAGGTAGCTATCGATGTATTTGGGAAAAAAATAGGCATCTTAGGTCTCGGTCATATCGGCAGAGGTGTTGTGAAGAGAGCTAAAGGCTTTGACATGGATGTATTTGGTTATGATGTATTTAAAGACGAAGAGTATATTAAAAATAACGATATACATTTTACATCTTTAGAAGAAATATTTAAAGAGTGCGATTTTATTTCAATACATCTACCTTTAGTTGATGGCACAAGACATATTATAGATGAAAAAATGTTGAATTTAGCAAAGAGCAATCTAGTGATAGTGAACACAGCAAGAGGCGGTATTATCGATGAAGATGCGCTTTATGATGCTCTTTTAAATAAAAAGATCTATGGTGCCGGAATCGATGTTTTTGAAGAAGAGCCACCTAAAAATTCTAAGCTTTTAACCCTTAAAAATGCCACAGTAACTTCTCATAGCTCAGCATCAACTATTGGAGCTGTGGATACAATGGGTATCATGGCAGCTAATAACTTAATTGAATCATTTAAGTTAAAAGGAATATTGTAATATATGAAAAAAAAATGTGCAATCCTGGATATGGATGGTTGTTTAGTTGATACCGAACGCTGGTATATAAAGGCTTGGGGAATGGCTTTTAAGATTAAAGGAATACCTATAGAAGAAGAAAGAATACATTCTTGGACAGGTAAAAGTGCAGTCTATATCGACAGTCAAGTGAGAGAGTACACTAATAATGTCGAAATAGCAAAGGAATTAAGGCACCTTCGAGAAAATGTATTTTGGGAATTTTTAGATGATGGGAAGGTTTCTCTCATGCCTTATGCAAGAGAAATTTTGGATTTTTTAAAGTCTAAGAATTTAATTGTAGGATTAGCTTCTTCTACTAATATAGAAAAGGGTACTCGAATTTTAAAGTATTTTGATGTATATGATAGATTTGATTTTAGAGTATTTGGCAATATGATAAAAAACCCAAAACCTGCACCTGATATCTATGAAATGGCAATTTCCTTATCCAAAGTAGCAAAGGAAGAATGCATTGCATTTGAAGATTCTGCATCTGGTATTTTAGCTTGTAATGCTTGCAAAGTTGATGTCATATATGTACCTGGTATTGGAGAAAGGGTTAAAAGCGATGCGAAAATATTTAAGGAAGTACTTTCTTTTAAAGAAGCCATTAGTTTTTTGGCCTCTTTTTTATAGTTAGGAGCATATAATAATGGAGATAAAAGATTTAATTTTTAGATATGGTGCTGTAGTATCCAGAAGATTTTACAAACGGGAAAAATTGCGCTTTTTAAATGGCTTAGCTAAAGAATTTCAAAATCAAGGAATGAAATTGGATTTAAAAGAGACAGTGAAAAATCAGCATAAAGCTTATAACCTATATGTAGGAGATATAACAAAAACCGGGCTTATAATTTCAACTTATTATGATACCCCTCCTAAGACATTTAACATATTTAAGCATCAAGCATACTCGCCCAAAAGTGATAGAAAAGCATTCATTTTATCCATTTTAGTACCTTTTTTGGTCATAGTAACCATTGGTGCTTTATATGTTAAATATGTACTAAATGGGATTTGGTCAACTAATTTATTTAGTTTTATAAATTTACTCGGTATAGTACCACTTTTAATCCTTTTGTTTTTTCTTTCGCATTATAGGAATGGCATCGGAAATAGAGTGAATTTTATCAGAAACTCTGCCTCTATAATTGGGTGCATAAAATTAGTTCAAAGCCTTAAGCCTAGAGACAAAAATCGAATTGGCATAGCGTTTACAGACTATGGCTGCATAAATCACTATGGAGATGACATGTTAAGAAGTCTCATGAGGAATAATGCCGATTTAAATACTATCATTTCCTTAGATTGCATTGGCAGCGATGAGGATACCATCATATTATATACTAAGACTTGTAATGAATATATTGAGAAAGTAAAAAAGAATGTTTCACAAGATATCATATTTTATGAAATAGATGAAAAAGATACCCATTATTATTGTTTATTTAAGAATACAATAGTATTGACATCTGGGAAAATAAAAGATGGAATAGTAACAGTGGATAAAGTGAACACTTCTAAAGACAATAATATAGATGAAGAGAAATTGGCTCTTGCTATTAATTTATTAAAGGAACTTGTTTTGCAATACTAGATGAATAGGAGGAAAATAAATGATGAAACCAAAGAGATTAGTCATGATACCTGGGCCAACACCTGTGGTTTCCGGCATAAGGGAGCAAATGGGAAGAGAAGTGGCAGGGTATGGAGATCCTGATTTTGTAAGCGATTATAAGAGTGTAATCGAAGATTTAAAGGCGATGTTTAGGACAAAAGGTGAAGTATTTGTAGTTGCAGGCTCAGGGACTCTAGCTATGGAAATGGCTATATCAAATACTACAAAACGGGACGATAATGTATTAATCGTAAGCCATGGTTTTTTTGGAGATAGATTTATAGATCTTTGCAAGAGAAAAGGCTTAAATGTAGATGTTTTAGCTTCTGAATGGGGAGATGTTGTTCCTGTTTCTGAAATAGAAAAGAAACTCTGTGAAAAAAATTATGCTGCAGTCACTGTAACCCATGTGGATACTTCAACTGGAGTTCGTGCTGAGATTAAAGAGATTGGTGCAATGTTAAAAAAATTCCCTGATACAATATATATCGTGGATGGAGTTTGCGCAACAGGGGCAGAAATTGAATATGTGGATGATTTTGGCATAGATGTTTTATTTACAGCATCTCAAAAAGCATTTGGTGTTTCCTCTGGCCTTTATATGCTATGGGCAGGGGAAAAAGCTTTAGAGAGAAGAAAATCATTAGGAATTATACCAGAATTTTATGTAGACTTTGATAAATGGCAGCCTATAATGGATAATCCAGCAAAATATTTTGCAACTCCAGCAATTAATCTGGTTTGGGCACTGAAAGAATCGGTGAGAATCATGAAAGAAGAAGGCCTTGAGGAGAGATATTTAAGGCATGAAAAGAATAGTCATGCTATAAGAAGTGGTCTTTCTGCTATTGGATTTAAAGTGCTTGCAAAAGAACCTTATAGAGCTGTAACTTTATCCAATTTAATCTACCCAGAAGGTTTAGATGATGCTACATTTAGGGCAAAAGCTTTAGAAGAAGGAGTACTTGTAGCTGGTGGACTTGGACCTTATGTAGGAAAGATGTTTAGATTTGGTCACATGGGAAATGTTGATATCCATGAGCTTATTGCCACTTTAGCTGCAATAGAAAGAGCTTTATTTAAATCGGGTTATAAGGATTTTGACTTTGGGAAATCAGTGGGTGTGTTCCAAAGAGAAATTGTATTGTAAAAAAAACGCCCGTGAAAGGACGTTTAAATAAATATTATGTATTAAAAAGGAGACAAAAAGAATAATGTTTAGTTAAATTAAAAATTATTTAATTTA
>WQUF01000319.1 GCA_009785875.1 Oscillospiraceae bacterium
CCTTATCTACCCTATTTGAATTCATTGAGTGGTTAGATTACTGCTATGGGAAAGATTATACAGAACGTCATTTTGACGAAAGACTCTTAGAAGAAGGCAAAGCATCCGACAGGAAAGCCATAAAAGACTCGGACCCAATGGTTAAAATCGATGGTAAAAAATGCAAAGAAGAACTTAAGCCTATTGAAAAGAAGAGCGAAATCTTTACTTCTAAAAAGGATGAAAATAAAAATTCCAGATCATTCACACCAGAGGAGCTTACTGAATATGATGTTAGAAAGAGATATATCGATGTGGATTTAAAACTCTTAGGCTGGGATTTAGGGAAAGACGCTAAAGAAGAAGTTCCTGTCCGCTCAATGCCTACAAAGAGTGGAATTGGTCGAATAGATTATGTTCTTTATGGAAAAGATGGACTACCTCTTGCTTTAATTGAAGCAAAGAGAACCATTAAAGATCCAAGAGATGGTAAGATTCAAGCCAAACTCTATGCTGATTGCCTAGAAAAAGAAACTGGAAGAAGACCTATAATCTTCACAACTAATGGTTTTGAATATGAGATTTGGGATGATGTTAATTACCCTTCAAGAGCAGTTTTTGGTATATTTTCAAAACAGGATCTTGAGAAATTGATTTCAAGAAGGAGCCAAAAGAAGAAGTTATTAGAGATTCCAGTGTCTGATAAAATCACAGATAGATATTATCAAAAAGAAGCAATAGCTGCGGTCTGTGAAAATATAGAAAAAGGATCCAGGTCTTCTCTTCTCGTCATGGCTACAGGAACTGGAAAGACTAGAACTTCAGCAAGCTTAGTAGATGTCCTCTCTCGTGGAAATCATGTTACAAATGTTCTATTTCTTGCAGATAGAAAAGCTCTTGTGAAGCAAGCAAGGAATAATTTTAATGAATATTTGCCAGATTTATCCCTATGCAATTTAGTTGAAAATAAAAAGGAGAAAAATGCAAGAATAGTCTTTTCAACATATCCTACGATATTAAACGCCATAGATACAGAGAAAAATAACAAGGGAGCTAAGTTTTTCACACCAGCTCATTTTGATTTGGTAATAATTGATGAAGCTCACAGGAGCATTTTTAAAAAGTATAAGGTCATATTTAATTATTTTGATTCTTTAGTTTTAGGTTTAACTGCAACTCCAAAAACCGATGTGGATAAGAATACCTATGAGTTCTTCAATATGGAAAATGGAGTGCCAACTTATGCTTATGATTACGAAACAGCAGTTTATAAAGACAAGGTACTGGTTCCATATTACTCTATAGAGTCAAAATCGAAGTTTTTAAACGATGGCATAACCTATGATGATCTCTCAGAGGAAGACAAAGAAAAATACGAAGAGGATTTTCAAGATGAAGATGGAGAATTCCCAGATAAAATCCCTGCTGATAAGATAGACAAATTTATATTCAATGAAGACACTGTGGATTATGTCATTGAGCAACTTATTTTGATTTTTTCAGGGTAAACCTAAGGGGTATTGAAGCAAAAGACACTTTTTCTCTAACTGAAAGCATTTTTTCTAAGACCATTAACTTAATCTATTCATTGCAACATGCAGATTACAGCGATGTTACTTATCAAAATTTTAGAGACGAGCTTATTAAAAAGGTTTTGCATCAGATAAATTCTTTAAACAAGGAACTCATTTCTGTAAAATCTGTTTTAAAATATGTGGACTCATTTAAAGAAACGTCTTCTTTTGTAGCACTTTCCGAATTAGATAAAGAAAACCTCATCAATCATATAGGTAAGGTGGTTTATTTAGATGAAATAGATGAAGATGCTAAGGGTTTTGATAATTTAATCTATGGGCTTATGGTGAGTATTTTAGAAAAAAATAGAAATTTTAGTGGATATAAAAATAGCTTAATGAAGATTTGTGAAGATTTGTTAAAAAAATCCACCATCTCATTAGTGAAAGATAAAATCCCTTTAATAAAGAACATCTTAAGCGATGCATTCTGGGAAAGCATAGACATTTTAACCCTTGAAGATGTTCGGCGTGAACTCCGTCCTTTAGTAAATCTCATCTCCGAAGAGAAGATGAATAAAATCGTATATACTGACTTAAAAGATGAAATAACTATTTTAAGAGAAGGAGAAATAGATTACACTGCATCTTATGATTTTGAAAATTATAAGCTAAAGGTAAACCGCTATATAGAAGAGAACAAGGATAATTTAGCTATTTTCAAATTGAGAAACAACATCCCAATGAGTTTAGGAGATTATGAGAATCTTGAATATGTCTTCACTGATAAATTAGGCTCAAAGGAAGATTACAAAAATGCTTTTGGAGACACACCTTTTGGACTATTAGTTCGAAGTATAGCAAAACTCAATCAAGAGGCTGCTAATGAAGTGTTCTCTGAATTTATATCAAATGAGCATTTAAACCAAAATCAAATAGTATTTGTTAAAAAAGTCATAGATTATATAGTGCAAAATGGATATATAGACAATGCATCTGTTTTAACAAAGGCTCCTTTTGATAAACCTGCCAGCTTTGTAAAGATCTTCGATGCAGGTAAAAAGAAGAAATTCCTTGATATCATAAACAATATTAAAAATAACGCAATTGATATTGTGAATATTTAACTTTATTTAAATAAAAAAGGATCTTTTGCGATCCTTTTTATTGTTTAACATTAATTTCTTTGTTGACTGGTAGAAAAAAGCCATCTTCACAATTATAAATTGATGTTTTTAAATTTTTCAGTCTGTACTTTTATTCCTACTTCTGTTGCAAATCTCTCTATGCTGGATGCTCCAAAGAATCCATCTACGTTTTTAGTCCTCTTTAAAACATATTCAGCATCTTCTGGCTCAGCGATTGGACCTCCATGGCAGATGATCATTATATTTTCATTTACGCTCTTCGCTGCATCACAGATGTTCTGAACCTTTTTAACGCAGTCATCTAAAGTGAGTGCAGTCTTTGCGCCTATAGTTCCTTTAGTAGTAAGACCCATGTGAGCAACTAAAATATCAGCACCAGCTTTAGCCATCTTCACAGCTTCATCTTCATTAAAGACATAAGGAGTCGTGAGCATATCCAGTTCATGAGCCTTATGTATCATATCCACTTCAAGATCGTATCCCATTCCTGTTTCTTCAATATTTTGTCTGAATACTCCATCGTATAGGCCAACAGTTGGAAAGTTTTGCACACCACTAAAACCTTGAGCTTTAAGTTCTTTTAAAAACACATCCATTATTCTAAAAGGGTCGGTCCCACAAACACCGGCTAAAACAGGGGTATGCTTAACAACAGGTAAAACTTCTCTTCCCATTTCAACTACAATCTGATTTGCATCTCCAAAAGGAAGAAGACCAGCTAAAGAGCCACGCCCAGCCATCCTATACCTTCCGGAATTATATATGATGATCAAGTCAACGCCTCCAGCTTCAGCACTCTTTGCAGAAATACCAGTGCCAGCTCCTGCACCTAATATTATTTTCCCATTTAAAATTTGTTGTCTCAATCTATTGATTATTTCTTCTCGCATAAATATCCTCCATCATTTATTTTCAATAAGTTCTATCAATTTATCGCAAGCCATTTTAGCAAATTCCTCATCGTTGATATGGTTATTAAGTTCAAACACCTTGACTACATTTGTGTCGATGTTTTTTCTAAGTGCATCGAACAAAGCTTCATCTTCTTTCACGCCATAAAATGCTAAACCAACATCGTCGATCATAGATACCCCTTTTAAAGGTATCATCAATATTGTGTTGCCTTTTGCTTTGTTCAATTGCTCAGCGATTTTCTCACCTAATTTAGTGTTTTCACCTACAGTTGTCCTCATGAGGGTCACTGTAGGATTGTGTTTATAGAGATTTCTATGGGAAAATTCTTTAGGCACAGTATCCCAAGGACCAAAATTCACCATATCGAGAGCTCCTACTGATACGACCTGAGGTACATTGCATCTACCAGCAGCTTCTAGTCTATTCGGTCCAGCATTTAAAACTCCACCGAATAATTCATCGCACCATTCAGTAGTGGTGATATCTAAGACACCCT
>WQUF01000320.1 GCA_009785875.1 Oscillospiraceae bacterium
CTTGTAATAACCTCTCTCACTATTTTGTTTTATGCATATCAAAAAAATAAAGGTATAGAACCAAATGTACCTACTTTTGCATATGTACAAACCACTACTGATACCCCGAAGATATCGCAGACAACAAGCGAAGTAAATTCTACAGCTGATACCTCGAAGATATCGCAGACAACAAGCGAAGTAAATTCTACAGCTGATGCCCCGAAGATATCGCAGACAACAAGCGAAATAAATTCTACAACTGATACGACCCTAAAGCCATATATATATAGCAACGAATACATTAAAATAGCTACTTTAAACTCTTTAAATAAATCAGAAATAGACTCAATAATAAATGAAATATATGCTAGAAACGGTTATATTTTTTCTGACAGCGAGAATAATAATAATTTTTTATCAAAAGATTGGTACAAGCCTAATCCAAATTACACAGATGATCTATTAAATGATGTAGAAATAGGAAATATTTTTATTATCGAATATTATGAGTTTAATAAAGGTTATATAACTAATTTGAAAGATCCAAACTATATTAAAACTGCAAATCCAGTAAATGACTATAATTCTTCTTCGGATTACAAATGGAATAAAGAATACATAAAGGTATCATTTTTAAAAACTCTTACTGAAGAAAGTGCAGTAAAATTGAGAAACGAGATATATGCATGGCATGGATTTATTTTTCAGACAAAATGGATAAGTGATTATTTTAATGGGCAGCCTTGGTATATCCCAAATCCAAATTTTAAACCTGAAGATTTAAATGAAATTGAAAATGAGAATATTTATATAATACGCACACATGAGAAAAAGATGGGATGGCCTTAATACATCCTTTTTTTTATTTTTAAAAAATCTTTTTTATTTTTCACCCAATTAACGTTAACCAATTAATTAGGTCGTGCATATGATATTAATACCAGAACTAAATGGAGGTTATTTATGGCGAAAATAGTTATAGATCCAGGTCATACTGGAGGATTTAACAAAGGTGTATGCCCTGGATATTACGAAGGAAATGCCATGCTAAAGCTAGCAAAATACCTAGGAGAAGAGTTAACACAATACGGAGCTGATGTAATATATACACGTACAACAGATGCAGAAAATCCAAGCCTTATTGATCGAGGACACAAAGGTGCCAATGCAGACCTTTTTATTTCTCTGCATTCAAATGCATCGGAAAACTCTACAATTCGTGGAGTAGATGCGTTTTATTCTGTGAGACGACCAGAGAGTAAATCTTTTGCAACAGCATTAGGTACGGCAGCAGCAGAAGCAATGGGTACACCATTCAGAGGGAGTTCAATAATGCTTTATCCCAATGATCCCACCTTGGATTATTTTGGTGTTATCCGTTATTCTGTTGAAGTAGGTGCAAAAAATTCTTTTTTGATTGAACATGGATTTCATACTAATCCGCTAGATTGCGCTGTTCTTAACAATGATGCAGCACTTAAGCGCATTGCTGCTGCTGAAGCTAAAGTAATTGCAAATTATTTTGGATTGTCAAAAGAAAATCAATGTCAATGCCAATGTGCATTTAGTTATACTGTGCGGTCAGGGGATTCTCTTTATTCCATTGGTCAAATGTTTGGAGTTCTTTGGCAAAATATAGCTACAGCAAATAATTTATCGTCACCTTATACGCTGCAAATCGGACAGCAGATTGCTATACCGTTTCAATGTGTATTTCCTTATACTGTGCGATCAGGGGATTCCCTTTTCTCCATAGGTCAAAGATTTGGAGTTCCATGGCAAGACATCGCTACAGCAAATAATTTATTACCACCTTATCCTCTGCAGATTGGTCAGCTCGTAATTATACCAATCAATAACATGAGAAGCTCACAAATGGGCGCAGGTTATTTAAGAGTTGAAGTGAGAACAGGTGATGATGCAATGCCAGTTGAAAATGCACGGGTTAAGGTTATGTCGAAAGACGGAAAGGTGCTATATGACACTACTACTGATGCAAGTGGTATGACAGAGGCGTTGTCATTACCTGCTCCTGATAAAAAATATACACTAGATCCAAATTATGAGGGTCTTGCATATGCTATCTATGATGTGGACATCAGTGCTGATGGGTTTGTTAGCCTTCACATCCACGATGTAGAAATACTTGATACGCAAACTTCTATTTTAATAGAACAGATGAAGCCTTTAGTAGATGAATCGAATCCTGTCAAAGATGAGGATATTGATATAGCACCGCCAGCAGTCACTCTCCCTGTACAGCGTAGGCAATATGAGAAGCCGCCACAAGCCCAAAGCCCTATAAGTGCGATGGAGATGGAGAACTTGAATCTATTGGGAGAACAAGTAATACCAGCAACTTTAGGAGGAGTCCTGATTCCAGATTATATTACAGTTCATTTAGGAATACCTACTAACGCAGATGCAAGAAATGTAAGGGTTCGCTTTATTGATTATGTTAAAAATGTGGCTTCCAGTGAAATTTTTGCTACCTGGCCAAGAAATTCACTGCTTGCAAATATACACGTAATTGTAACATTTGCATTAAATAGGATTTATACTGAATGGTATCCTAGCCGTGGTTACCCATTTAATATTACTAATTCTACTGCCTATGATCAGTTTTATAAGGATGGTGCTCAAATTTTTGAGAGTATCTCTAAGCTTGTAGATGAGTATTTTAATACGTATGCCCACAGAGCTGGAGTAAGTAGTCCGTTTTTTACTTCATTCTGCAATGGTACTACATCCAAATGTGATGGTCTCTCTCAATGGGGTACAGTTACACTAGCTAATGAAGGAAAGACAGCACTTGAAATCCTGCGTTACTACTATCCAAAGGATATTGTGCTTTCAATTAGCCAGAATATCGGTGGAATAACTGAGTCATTTCCAGGGACAGCTTTGACAGTTGGGAGCCAAGGAGAATCAGTTAGGAAGATGCAGAATTATCTAAATAGGATAAGGGTAAACTTTCCGTCGATTCCGATTATTTCTAATCCAAACGGAGTATTTGGAACGGATACTGCAAATGCTGTGAGGGTATTTCAAAATACCTTTAATTTAACTTCGGATGGCGTAATTGGTAAAACCACATGGAATAAAATTTCATTTATATTTGCAGGAGTCGCTAGATTGGCTGAGCTTGACTCTGAAGGTCAACGATATTCCATTGGACTTAACCCACCAACCACTGTCCTTACACTAGGATCGAGAGGAGCAGATGTTAATGAGCTGCAATTCATACTGAATGCTATATCACCTTATTATCCTTCAATACCAGTGTTGATTATGGATAGCGATTTTGGAGTAAGCGATAAAAATGCTGTAATTGAATTCCAGAAAACTTTCGGCTTGACAGCAGATGGCATTGTCAATTCAATTACTTGGAATAAATTGTACGCAGTTTACCGAGGTATTAAGGAAAATGCACCTGTTGAACCTAAACCACCGGTGGAATTACCACCTTCTGGAATACCACCATATCCAGGAACTCCGTTAAGGGTTGGCTCCACTGGTGCAAATGTAAGTTTAATGCAGACCTATCTCAAGACTATAAGAATGGTTTATCCTTATATACCTTCATTGACTGTGACTGGTATTTTCAGTGAGGAGACAAAAGCAGCTGTCATTGCTTTTCAAAACTTTTATGGCTTGACACCAGACGGCATTATTGGACCTGCTACTTGGAATAAGATTGCAGAAGTATACAGATTTGTGACCAATGGTACCTCAACTTCTCTAGAATATCCTGGTACTCCTTTGAGACTTGGTTCCAGGGGGACCGAAGTGAAGTTGATTCAGAGTTTACTTGTAGACCTAAGCAAGCGTTTTACCAGCATTCCGACTATAATCCCAGATGGTGTTTTTGGACCAGAAACTCAAGCAGCAGTCATCGCTTTTCAAAGGCTTTTCGGATTGTCACCGGATGGCGTTATTGGACCTTTAACTTGGAGTAGGATTGTGAGTGAATCTCAAGCACCAACTGAAATTCGTTATACTGTGCAAGCAGGGGATACTCTTTTCTCTATAGGTCAAAGATTTGGAGTCCCATGGCAAGATATAGC
>WQUF01000321.1 GCA_009785875.1 Oscillospiraceae bacterium
TGGAGTGTCAAACAAACTGTAGTAGCTTTGGCAAGGCAGGACACGTTGAACAAGGAAAAAATCTCTAATTATTAGTTTTTAGTAGATTTTATGTAACGGTCGCTTACGATGACAATACCAAATTTAGAAAAAGTATATACTTATTCGGATTATTTGAATTTTCCAAAAGATGAAAGATGGGAAATATTAGATGGTGTACCTTATATGTTATCAGCTCCATTATGGGAGCATCAAGCTATTTCAAGTAAAATAGTCAGCCAATTAGATAGGCAGTTAGAGGGATCACCATGCTTGGTATTTGCTGCACCATTTGATTTAAAGCTGACTAATAAAAATGAAAGAGATGAAGATATATCAACTGTAGTTCAACCTGATATTTTAGTAATATGTGACAAACCAGGTTTAAAAGGAACAGGATATAAAGGTGTACCTGAATTTGTAATCGAAATACTCTCTGACTCTACTGCAAGATATGATATGATTAAAAAGTTAGGTAAGTATGAAAAATTGGGTATCAAAGAATATTGGATTATTGATCCTGAAATAAAAAGAGTTTTTGTGTTTGTTTTGAATAATGGAATATATGGAAAGCCTGATTTTTATTTTGAAGATGATAAAATAAAGTTAAAGACATTAGAAAATATTGAAGTAGATTTAGGGCCTGTATTTAATTCAATTAAGAGATAAAGGTGATTTTTATGGATAAAGTTTTCTGGGGATTTATTGGATGCGGAAGTGTTGTAGAAAACAAAAGTGGAATGGCTTTCATCTCTGATAATAGCGAGATCCATGCTATAATGAGAAGAAATATAGAAAAAGCAAAATTCTCAGCAAAAAAGTTTCATGCTTCTTCATGGTACGATAATGTAGAAGATTTATTGAGTGATGAAAAAGTAAATGCAGTATACATAGCAACACCTCCTGGGCTCCATTTTAAGCAAGCTATAGAATGCTGTAAAGCTGGAAAGCCAACATATATTGAAAAGCCACTTGCTAAAAATTATAAAGAAGCATTGCAATTAGTAAATTTTTACAAAGAATCGGGCATTCCTTTGTTTGTAGCACATTATAGAAGAGCATTGCAAAAATTTATAAAGATAAGAGAAATTATCAATAGTGGAAAGATAGGGAAAATTCTCGAAGTTGATTTTAGACTGAATAGATCCTATGATAAAGATGAATTGATAAATAGCTGGTTATATGATGTTGCAATTTCAGGTGGTGGAAGATTTTATGATCTTGCGCCCCATTCTATAGATATAATGGTATATTTATTTGGAAACTTTTCGAAAGTATATGGATTAAAGACAAATAATAACCCAGATTATGAAGTGGAAGATATTGTCACGATGTGTTTTGAAACTGAGAATGGAATTTTAGGGTCGACCAATTTTAACTTTTTAGCATTTGATGAAGAAGACAAGATGATCGTACATGGCGAAAATGGAATTATCAGTTTTAGCATCCATGGAAATAACGATATAATGATAAAAACAGTGGATGAAATAGATGAACTGACTATAAGTACACCTAAATTCATCGAGGAAAGTATGATAAGAGAAGTTACTCATGAACTCTTAACAGGTAAAAAGCACAGTACCTGCAGTGGCGAAGAAGCCCTTGAGACATATAGGATAATAGATGAAGTTCTAAATAATGATACAAAATAGACACAGGTAACTTTAAAATTATCTGTGTCTACTAGCTCTTAATTTAATTGAACTTTTCCTATCAGGCTAAAATCGCTTAAAGAATTAGCCTGTATCATTTTATCCGAAATAGTATATAGAACATCGTCCACAAAAACTCCTCTTTTTATATCAAAACCTATGCTATCATAGTATGTCTTGTCATCAATATAATCATTACCTGGAAGCTTATCGTAATGGGTAACCCTGCCCTTTAGTGTAAATCCAGTAACTTCATCAAACCCAAATATATAGTATCCAATAAATGTTATATTGAAATTGTCTCCTTCCGTTAAAGACACTGGAAAAGCGATTATATTTTTTTCTTTAGAATAAAGCAATGCCTTTGGATTATATAAAACTTCCGAATAAGTGCCTGAAGCTCCTAGCATATAATTCTGAATTTCTTTAGGATCGCTTGGATCTGATACATCAAATAATGAAAGTTTCATTCCTGTTGTTGTGGTTATTACTGCATCTGTATCTTTTTTTACAATTGTTTCAGTGTTGTTTCCTATTCCAATCAATAAGTTTTCCGAAACAGGCTGAAGATATTGACTAAAACCTGGTATTTTAAGCTCTCCGATTATTTTTGGTTCTTTAGGATTAGATAAATCTATTGCAAATAATGGATCTACCTGCTTAAAAGTCACTAAGTATCCTTTATCCCCTATAAACCTGGTTGAGTAAATTTGTTCACCTGGAGTCAAGTCCTCTATTTTTCCAATAATATTCAATTTATCATCGAGAACATATAGATTATTTTTACTTATATTTTCTCCAGTCGTATCCAATAAATTTCCTTTTGTTGTGGCTACCCGTAAATATCCATCGTATTCATCAAGAGAATATTGATTTAAAATGCTTCCAGGTATCCTTGCAGATGCATAAAAATCAGGTTTTCCACTTTTTAAATTGCATTTAATGATATCAGTGTCAGAATTTGAAGGCATAATCATATCTATAGCAATCCTACCACTCGGCTGAGTTTGCTCCCCATAGTAACGGCTTGTAATGTAAAGGGAATTTAATGAGCAATATATTATATCACTACCTCCTAAACATGCCTTAGTAACTGCTTTTTTATCATTTTTAATGTTAATCCCACTTACTAAAACAAAAGAATACCCATTTGGATTTTCGAATATTTTAATATCGGTTGAAGACATCGCTTTTCTGTTTCCACCGTCAATAGAGTCGATGGTAAAAGGAACAATGTTATTTAAGTTTATATCCTCTTTTGTATTATATATTATTGCGTAATCGCTCTTGTTTGTAATTAAATATAGATCGTCCTCAATTAATCTTGAAGATGAATAATACCCTTCTTGTGAAAATTCTCTCTTAAGCTGTGGATTTGCCGGATCACTTACATCGTAAATTAATGCAGTTGTTAAACTTTGATATTGATATCTATAAAAAAAATCATTGCTTTCATCTTCGCTTATAGTGCTATTACTATATAATTCTTGAACTTTTTGATCGTATTCTTCCTGTGTTAATATTTCATTTGTTTTAATATCTAAATACTGAGCTTGTGGACTTATGATAACCACAAGTTTTTTATCCTTTAAATACATTTCTAAAGGCTGTCCCTCTATATTAAAAGAAGAAATTTTTTTAAATTCTCCATTTTTAATAGTACTCGTAATATTAATCGTGTATATGCTTTTGTAATAGCCATCATTTTTTGATTTATCTAAATAAAAATTATTATTTATAGAATAAATATAATCACCATCAGTTTTAACGATATCTCCTTCGTCTACTCCTTCTACTTGAATATTTGTGCTTGAAACATCAGGTGCAAAGTTCCTTGAATTATTCGCACTATAAGGCAATGCGCCTTCCATTTCAAGACTGGTTGTATTACTGGTATCATTGTTATGAAAGCTAAAATAAATGCTTTTTAATTCATCATTATTTTTTGAAATAATAGAGTTTTGTAAATTTAAGCGCAAAACAATACCAAGTAAAAAAAGCACCAAACAAGCTGCTGCAGCTATAGGCTTTACATAGTTTATGCTTATTTTTTTAAATGTCAAGTCGATATTTTCAGGTCTTATTGAATCTGGTATAATCAAATAATCATCTAATTTTTTTAATGTCTGCTTAATTTCATCCTGGTTTATGGTAATATCTTTATCCTCAAAATCGTTTTTCATACGTTTTCACCTCTCAATATCACCTTTAAATATATAGAGTAGATAAAGGTAGATATTGTTGCATTACTGAATATTTTTTATTAGTATTTAATATTATTAATTATTAACCATTTTTAAGACATTTATATACTTTTTGTTTGCATTTATTATGAAATTGATACAGAATTTTCAAATATTTAGTTAGAATAATCAGCTAAGATGTTCACCTTAGCTGATATTATTAATCTGTCAATATTACCTTCCCTAGTTCTTTGAAATCTGTTAATGAATTAGCCATAATCATTTTTTCTGATATGGTATAAAGGACACCATCTACAATAGTTCCACGGCTTATCTCATAACCTATATTGTCAAAAAGATTGTTATCTTCTGAATTAGTAAAATCAGGCAATTTATCATAGTGGGTGATCCTATACTTAAATACGAAATTTCCTGCATCATCTATAGTATATATATAATAGCCCATATAGCTAAATACCCCTGGGGATAAAGGATCTGTATTGTTGTTCTGATTCTCGTATAGAGTAACAGGAAACGCTAAAATATTCTGATCCTTTAAAAATAAACAGGATTTACTATCATACAATACTTCTGATGATGTTCCTCTTCCTCCTATAGGAATGCTCTTTAATAAAACAGGCTTATTTGGATCCGAAATATCAAAGAATGATAATTCTATACCCTCTGTCAATGTTAAAACTTTACCTTGAATATTCTTTATCGACACGTTTTTCCCTATCCCAATTAATTTTGTATCTGAGTATGGACACAAATATGAAGTAAAGCCAGGTATTTTTATTCCACCAACTATGTTAGGATCGGATGGATTGCTTAAATCAATTGAAACTATAGGATCTGTGTCTCTATTTGTGATTAAATAACAAGTATCTTTGATAAAACTAACAGAATTTATCTGTTCACCTGAAAGTATATTTTCTGCTCTCCCTACTATTTTTAAATCACTATCTAAAACATATATATTATTCTTACTTCCATTATTTGTTGTAGCAACTCTAAAATGATCATCAAATACATCAAAAGAGGTTTTGTTCAAAATAGTTCCAGAAACCTTACCAATTGCAGTAAGCTTTGGTACACCATTGTCTAATGAATATTTTATGATATTTGTGTTATAATCTTTATTAGCAAAATTATTATAGTCAATACTTAAAAAATAAACAGAATTTGAGCTTGTATATGTTGTGCATACACCTCCAAGGCATGCCAAAGTAGTCGCTTTTTCATTGTTGTTAATATTTAATCCACTAATAACGCTATATTGATAGCTATTTGGATTAGTAAATACTATAATATTGCTTAAGTCTATCGGTTTATCTACTTTATCATATGCGCTATCATTTGTAAAAGGTAAAATATTCACAGGATTTATATCATCTAAATTATCATAATGTTTTGTATAATCATACTTGTTTGTAATTAAATAAAAGTTATCTCCCATTAGCTTTGATGAGGAATAATACCCATCTTGAGTAAAAGTCCTCATAAGTTTTGGGTTATATACGTCGCTTACATCATATATCAACGCTTGAGTACTAGTTTCATACTGATAACCATCATAAAATTGTTTATCCATTTCATCGCTACAAACACCATTATTTTCTTTATGAAAATCTTCGAATAGTGTGTTGAACTCTTCAGTTGTTAATATCTCATTGTTTTGAAGATTTATATAATATTGCTCTGGCTTTGTAATTACAATAAGCTTTTTACCAGATAGATACATCTCAACTGGTTGTCCGTCTAAATATATCGTGCTGACTTGTTTCATCTCACCTGTTTTAAGTGTGCTTACAATATTCACTCGTGCTTTGCTTGTATCTGCTAAAGATGTATTTTCGTCGCTTCTTTCATATCCTGGTGATAAAGCAAATATATGATCACCATCAGTTTTATAAATATCTCCAGTATCTACTGAATTATCGTCTATATCTGTAATAGCTGATGTGTCGTCATAAATGCATAATGCGTCAGATGTATTATCTATAAGTTTTGAATAGATCGTTTTTAACTCATCATAATTATCGATTGTAGTTTTAGTTATATACTCGCTATTTCCTATATCAGTTGTGTTTGATTTCCCAAGGCTTGCATTTGATGCTACAGCTTGCTGATTTCCAGGTTGAGGTGATTTTCCTTTTAAAATAAATACAAATGATACCATGGATATAATTATCACTAAAGCTGCAGCCGCTATATATCTTACAAATTGTATTCTTTTCTTAAGTTTTAAATTAATGTACTCAGGTCTTATACTGTTTGGAATTATAAGATAATCGTCCATAACTTTTAACATTTGTTCTATATATCTTTTTTCATCAGAAATGCTCTTATCTTCAAAATCATTATGCACAACAACTCACTCCCCAATATTACCCTTTAATTTTTTTAATGCTCTATGAAGTTTCGATCTGACAGTTCCTTCTGGAGAATTCAATATTTCAGAAATCTCATTGCTTTTGTACCCTCCAAAAATGGAAAGATTAAGTATTATCCTCTCGTCACTTTTAAGCTTCATCACTTCGTTATACAAATCTAAACTTTCCGTGATCTCGCTGGTTTTATCTTCTTCATGCAAATCAAAAATATCGTATATAGGATCTGTCTTCCTGCTCCAAATGATGCCTCTCAGTTTTCTTTTGCAACAATTAGATAATATCTTAAATATCCAAAATTTAAACGCTTCTTTATTCTTTAATTTTTCAAAATTATCATAAGCAAGTGCTACAGCATCTTGTACTGCATCTTCCGCTTCTTCATGGCTTCCAAGTGTGTATGCAGCATATTTATATAAATTTAGCCACAACAAAGAATAAAGTTCCTGGAAAACTTTTTCTTTGTCATAATTCTCTTTTGAAATCACTTCTTTTAGTTTTTCATCCATGGATTGCCACCTCAAAACATAAGCCATACTCAATTACCCTAAATAGTCCTAATTAAATATTCAGCTTTGAAAATAAGTACTTTTATCCTATAATGTGCATATACAAATAGTATACAGAAAAATTACAATAGTTTAAATACTTTTTTCAATATATGACTAAAATTTATATTTAATTCACATGATATTTATTTCTAATTTATTTTACATAAAATAGATAATAAAAAACACTAAATGTCAATTAAACTTTTAGTGTTTTAAATATTATATGTAGTAATTTCCGCTATTTAGTAAATTTATGACGATTTTATTAACAATTTGAGGATTTGCCTTCCCCTTAGTTTCTTTCATAACAAGACCAACTGCAAACCCAATTATTTTAACTTTCCCTGCCTTATAATCTAAAACAATTTTATTATTTTCCTTGAGGATTTTAATTGCTATTTTTTTAATCTCCTCTTCATCGCTATTTTGCCTAAGTCCCTTTTCTTCTACAATTTTTTTAGGCTCATTTCCTGTCCTAAACATCTCTTCTAATACAGTTTTACCAATAGCATTTGATATAACGCCTTCATTTATTAAGACAATTAATTCTGCTAAGCTCGAAGGCGAAAACTTTATTTCGTCTATTTTAATAGCTTCTTCATTTAAGAGCCTGGATATATCTCCCATAAGCCAATTAGATGAAGATTTTGGATCTTTAGAAATCTTTGCAGTCTCTTCAAAGAAATCTGCCATTGTCTTTGAAAGATTTAAAACTTCGGCATCATATTCTGGTATTTTATAGTCCCTTACAAACCTTTCGATTCTCTCGTGTGGTAGTTCCGGAATTGTTTTTCTAATAGATTCTACCCACTCATCGCTGACTTTAAGACCACCCAGATCCCCTTCAGGATAATATCTATAGTCATTAGCACTCTGTTTTTCTCTCATGGATATAGATACTAAGTTCTTTTCATCCCATCTTCTAGTCTCTTGGATCAGTTTTTCCCCATTTTCAATAGCTTTTACTTGTCTTTCAAATTCAAAATCTATAGCTTTTTCTATTGCTTTAAAAGAGCTCATGTTCTTAAGTTCACACCTGACTCCCAGCTTTTCCTCTCCTTTTTTTCTGACGGATGTATTTAAATCGCATCTAAGCTGACCTTCCTCCATCTTGCATTCTGAAACTCCTATGGCAATTAAGATCGATTTAATCCTTTCAAGAAATAAAATAGCCTCTTTCTTGCTCCTTAAATCAGGCTCAGTTACGATCTCGATTAAAGGCACACCGCATCTATTAAAATCCATCAAAGTTTTATCATTTGTGTGAAGGGCTTTTCCTGTATCTTCCTCGATGTGAACCCTTTCTATCCTTATCCTCTTTTTTTCACCATCTACATCCATATCGATAAACCCGTCTTTGCACAGCGGAAGTGGAAATTGAGTTATCTGATAATTTTTGGTTATATCAGGATAAAAATAATTCTTTCTATCCATGTGGCAATAATCATTTATAGAACAATTAAGTGCAAGTCCAGATTTTATTCCAAAATTCACCACTTCTCTATTTAAAACCGGAAGTGCACCAGGAAGAGCTAAGCACACTGGGCATACATTGGTATTTGCCCTTCCTCCAAATGTTGTGCTGCACCTGCAATAGATCTTAGTCTTTGTAGAAAGCTCAACGTGTATTTCAAGCCCGATTACTAATTCATATTCCATTTTTTCTCCTCCTATATTTCTTTTTCAATTTCCATCTTAGGAAATAGTTTAGAAAGTTTTAAAAGGTTTGAATCAGAAAAATAATTACCAATAAATTGGATACCAATGGGCATATCATTTAAAAAGTCAAAAGGAATAGATATTGCAGGAAGTCCTGTTAAATTAGCAAGTACGAGCTGTGGATTTGCAAAATACCCTTCTGCTTCAAAATACTCTTTGTCAATATCGTCTGCTACATCTACAGTGCTTGGAGATAGAATATAATCATATTTTTTAAATATTTCTTTTAAGTTTTCGATAACTTTATATCTAATCCTAAGAGCATTGTTATAGTATTTATCCATGTTTTCTTCCAGTGTGAATAAACTTCCCATGACAATCCTTCTCTTAACTTCCTTTCCAAATCCATTTGTCCTTGAATTATAGTATAATTCATCAGGCGTTTTGGCATCTTTATCCCTATATCCATATCTAATTCCATCAAATCTAGCTAAGTTCGACATGCAATCAGTACTCATCATGATGATATACGTGCTCATAAATAAATCAAATATTTCACCATTTAATTGAATTTTATCTATAATTGCTCCTTTTTCTATAAGTTCATGAACTGCTTTATCTAAGATACCTTTGACAAGAGAATTCTCTTTTTCACCACTTAAGCTTTCAAGATAAGCAATTCTCTTTCCTTTTATAAAACCATCGTCATCTTTTAATTCAAATAAGACACTGCAATTTTTTGATGTAGAATCCTTTTCATCGAATCCATATATGACTGAAGATAATAATGCTACATCCCCATAGGTTCTGCCAAATACTCCTACTTGATCTAAAGATGTACATAATGTAGCTACACCATATCTTGAAACAGCACCATAAGTGGGTTTAGTTCCGATGACTCCACAATATGAGGCAGGTTCTCTAATGGAACCACCAGTATCTGTCCCAAGTGTCATAGGTAATTCTAAAGCCGCTACTGCTGCTGCAGGTCCTCCTGATGACCCCCCTGATACTTTATTTAAATTCCAAGGATTTCTAACTGGTCCAAAGAAACTGGTTTTATTGCATGAACCCATAGCAAATTCATCCATGTTCAATTTACCCATTATGATTCCATCTTCTTTTAAAATTTTATCTACAACAGTGGCATTATAAGGTGATATAAAATTCTCAAGGATCTTCGATGCGCATGTAGTTCTTAAGCCTTTATAGTTTATATTATCTTTAAGTCCAATTGGGATTCCACAAAGCACCCCTAATCTTTCACCATTTAAAATCTTCTTATCTATTTGTTTAGCTCGTTCCATAGCTCCCATTTCATCGAGCTGCAAAACAGCATTTATTTTTTTATCCACATCCTTCATCCTTTTTATAAAATGAGAGATGACCTCTTCACAGGTAAGTTCTCTATTTTTAATCTTTTCACTTATTTCACATCCAGAAAGTCTATGTATTTCCATCTAATTTCCTCCGCGATCATTCCACAATCCTTGGAACAACAAAATATTCTTCTAGTTTAACAGGAGCATTTAAAAGCGCATCCTCTAATTTAAACTCATTAAGTGGTACATCATCCCTCATAAAATTTTCAATAGGAATAGGGTTTATGCATATAGGAGTGTCTTTTAAATCTAAGCTGGACAGCTTAACCATATATTTAAAATCCACTATTTTTTTAATTTCATCATATATTTCATTTAATTCATCTTCATTAAATCTTAATTTAGATAAATCAGCAAGTTCTTTTATTTCATTTAAAGTCAAATCCATAAAAATTCTCCTTATACTTTGATTAATTCTTCGAATTCATCTTCAGAAATTGCTTTTACAGAGAGTTTATTTGCTTTTTCAAGTTTTGATCCTGCATCCTCTCCAAAGATGACGTAATCAGTTTTTTTGCTCACACTTTCAGTGACATTTGCTCCTAAGCCTTCTAATTTTTCCTTTATCTCGCTTCTTGTGTATTTGCTTAATCTCCCCGTTACCACTACATTTTTATTGGTAAATATGCTCGTCTTTTCTAAACCTTGTTCATCTATAAATTCAATGCCTAAAGTTTTAAACAAATCTAGAGTGGATTTTATCTCATCGCTTTTAAAGAAATCTACGATGTTTTTTGAAACCACCGAGCCAATGTCGCTTACAG